>JBDTNR010000007.1:0-19241 GCA_039933655.1 Betaproteobacteria bacterium
CTTCCACGCTGTGGGCGCGCATCCGGCACAGCCGCAATCGCCCGCTGCTGCAGACCGCCGATCCGCTGGCGCGGCTCGCCGAACTCTATGCGCAGCGGGACGAGCTGTATCGCGAAACGGCCGGTCACGTGGTGGAATCGGAGCGCGGCGAGGTCATGCGTCTCGTCCGCATGTTCGAAATGGAGCACGATGGCAACGATGATCGCTGACGTCCTGACGCTGGAAGTCGCGCTGGCCGAGCGCAGCTATCCGATCCGTATCGGCCGCGGCGTCCTGCGCGACGCGGGCCCGCTGCTGGCGGGCGAGGGCGCGCGCAGCGCGATCGTCGTCACCAACGCCACGGTGGCGGCCCATTGGCTCGCGCCACTGGAGCAGAGCCTCACGGACGCCGGCATCCGCACCGAGACGATCGAGATTCCCGATGGTGAAGCACACAAGAGCTGGGACACACTGTACGCGGTCCTGACCCGTCTGCTCGAGATGCGTGCCGAACGCGGCACGACGCTGGTGGCACTGGGCGGCGGCATCGTCGGCGATATCACCGGCTTCGCGGCCGCGATCTACCAGCGGGGGATGCCGTTCATTCAGATCCCGACGACGCTGCTGGCGCAGGTCGACTCCTCGGTCGGCGGCAAGACCGGCGTCAATCATCCGCTCGGCAAGAACATGATAGGCGCGTTCCATCAGCCGCGCGCCGTGCTCATCGACACCGATTGCCTGCGCACGCTTCCGGCGCGCGAGCTTGGGGCGGGTCTCGCCGAAGTGATCAAGTATGGCGCGATCCGCGACGAGCGGTTTTTGGCGTGGCTCGAGGTGCGGATGGACGCATTGGTCGCGCGCGACCCCGATGCGCTCGCCCACGCGATCCACACGAGCTGCACGATCAAGGCGCAGATCGTGGGCGCCGACGAGCGCGAGCACGGTGAGCGCGCGCTGCTCAATTTCGGCCACACGTTCGGGCACGCCATCGAAAGCGGGCTCGGCTACGGCGAATGGCTGCATGGCGAAGCAGTGGGCGCCGGCATGGTGATCGCGGCGCGCGTTTCGGAGCGCCTGTCGCGCATCGATGCCGCTGCCACCGAACGCCTGCGTGAGTTGGTCAGCCGCGCGGGACTGCCGACACAGGCGCCCGCGCTCGGCTTCGACCGCTGGAAGTCGCTCATGGGACGCGACAAGAAGGTCCAGGCCGGCGCCATCCGTTTCGTCCTGCTGGATGCGCTTGGCCACGCCGTTGTCACCGCCGGCGTGCCGGATTCGATCCTGCGCGACGTGCTCCGCTGACGACGGGGCGTGCCAATGAAAAACGGCGGCCTCGCGGCCGCCGTTTTTCGTGGTGCCTGCCTGCGGACGTCAGTTGCAGGTGATGGAGACGACCTGCAGAAGGGGTGTCGGACTCGAATCCCGCACGGTGACCTGGGTAACTCTCGGCACCGGCACGGCGGCGAGCCCGGTGACCGAGAACCCCGATCCGGACGTCGGAATCGTCGTCGGCGTGATCGTGCCCACGGTCGAGGGCACCGAGAACGTCGCCGTGTAGGGCGCGATGCCACCGGTGACGACGAAGTTCGACGTCGCCGCCGAGCAGGCGGTTTGCGGCGCCGGCGGTGCCGGGTTCGTATAGGTGTAGTTCCCCGGCTGGACGGCCAGCGGCGCCGGTGGCGGAGTGCCCGTCGGACAGGTGATGGTGACGACCTGCTGCAATTGCGGCGTTCCGGAGTCCGCCACCGTGATGTTGGTGGTCAGCACGCCGTCGGTGAGCCCGGTCACCGCAAACCCCTGGCCGGATGCCGGGAGTGTCGACGGCGCGATCACGGCACCTGGGCGCGGCGACGCGAAGAACACGTTGTACGGCGCGGTACCGCCGGTGACGACGAAGTTCGCCGTCTGATTCACGCACGTACCCGGCGTCGTCGAGAAGTTGTAGTTCCCCGGAGAGACCACCAGCGCGGATGCTGGCGGAGGCGTCGGCCCGCCGCTGCAGTCGATCGTGACGGTGCCCGACTGCCGCGGTGTCGAATTGTCGAACACCGTGATCGTCGTCGTCGACGGCGACGTCAGGTTGCTCACCGTCACCGCCTGGCCCTGCGTGAAGCCGGTCTGCGGGGTGATCGACGGCGTCGTGGGGCTGGTCGACGACGTGACCACGGCCGAGTACGGAGTGAGCCCGCCGGTGCCGATGAACTGGAAGGTGTTCGTGGGTACGCAGTTGTTCTTCGAGATGGCGCCCGGCGTGACCGTCAGGGTCGACGGCGGCGGAGTGGGCGCAATCGTACCCAGCTGGTTCGTCACCGTCGGGTAGCTGCCGCCGGGGATCGTGCGGCCGGTCGCGTCGGTGATGACGTAGGTCAGGTTGATGAAGCAGGTGCCGTTCGTCGTGGTGGTGAACGCGCCGCCGCTCTTGAGTACCGGCACGCCCGACAGCGTGACGGCGCCCGGGAAGTTGACGCCCACCTGGTACGGCGGCGTGCCGCCATAGATGTAGTTCGTGACCGAGACGCCGCTCGAGCAGTGCGCGGTGTCGGGACCATTGATCGTCGTGCTGCCGAGCGGCAGCACCGACAGCACGGCGCCGTTGATCGTCACCTGGAGGATGTTGAAGCTGCCGGTGATCTGATTGCCCGATGTCAGGTCAGTGGCGCGAATGATCCCCGTTTGCGTCGGGGTGTCGGGCGGCACGGACAGCACGACCACGGCGTCGCCGTTGGAGTCGGTGACGACGGTCAGCGTGGAGACGAGGGGCTGTGCCGGATTGGTCGAAACGATGGAGAACGGACCCTGGATGACGTCGAACCGCACCGAACGTCCCTTGACGCCGACGCCGCCGTTGCCCGTCACGCGGACCGTGGCCGTGCCGGTACTGCCGGAGCACAGGGCGTTTTCCGTGCTTTCGCACGTCGGGTTCGGATTGGCCCGGATCGTGATGTTGGACGGGAGCAGCGGCGCCGGATTGACGGTAACGGCGACCGGCAACGAGACGGTGCCCGCCGCGTCCTGGATGGTGATGGTGACGCCGACCAGCTCCGTCACCGCATTGGCCGACAGCACCAGCGTGTCGCCGGAAACGTTGGTCGTCACCGGAAGCACGACGGCATCGGTGGAAAACGCGCGATACGGCGGGACGCCGCCCGCGATCGTCAATGTCGACGGCGTGCCCGGGTAGATGGAAATCGCGCTGGGAAGGATCGTCAGCGGCGGAATGACCGGTGGCGGTGGCGTGTACGGATTGTTGGGCGCTCCGCTGCCCCCGCCGCAACCGGCGAGCAGCACGATCCCGGCAAAGCCAAAGAGGGCAAGCGCCGGGCGCAGCCATGCGGTAAGACGCCGTTCTACCATGGTCCGATTCCTAATGATGTTGTCCTAAAATACCGATCGCCGAAGGCCGATTTGAACGCTGCAACAAGCATCTAGCCCACTTTGTTCAGATTAAAGCCCAAGTGCATGTGCGGCGCAAGTGTTTCCCTCCGGAAAAGACTGCCGTCTGGCGGCTTCTGTTGCATGCGAAGCCTCCGGCGACGTGGCGTTATTGCCGCAATGCAGCATCGCGGGTAACATGGTCCGGTTTCGGCTCTTTTCCAACCGGCCGCAGCCGTGCGTGCGATATCCGGGTCGCGCGCCCCTGGCCGCCAACGACGATCGAGGACATTGTGGAACAGGATCAACGCACATCAATGTGGCCGCCGGTCGGGCAGGGTCTCTACGATCCGGCCAACGAGCACGACGCCTGCGGTCTCGGGTTCATTGCGAATATCAAGGGGCGCAAGAACCACGCCATCGTCCGTCACGCGCTGTCGATCCTCGAAAATCTCACGCATCGCGGCGCGACCGGCGCCGATCCGCTGCAGGGCGACGGTGCGGGCATCCTGATCCAGTTGCCGGACGCCTTCCTGCGCCGCGCCTGTGGCAAGCTCGGCATCACGTTGCCGGCGATCGGCCAATACGGTGTCGGCATGGTGTTCCTCCCGCAGGAGCCGGCATCGCGAATGGCCTGCGCGCAGGAAATCGAGCGCGCGATCACCGCGGAAGGGCAGACGCTGCTCGGCTGGCGCGACGTTCCCACCGATAACAGCGGACTCTCGGAGCGGACGAAGGAAGTCGAGCCTGTCATCCGGCAGTTCTTCGTCGGCCGCGGCGGGCGCAACGTCGACCAGGACGCGCTCGAGCGAAAGCTCTACGTGATCCGCAAGCGCGCGGGCCATGCGATCCAGTCGCTGCAGCTGCGGCACGGCCGCGAGTTCTACGTGCCTTCGCTGTCGACGCGGACGATCGTCTACAAGGGAATGCTGCTCGCCCACCAGGTCGGCCAGTACTACCGGGACCTGGCCGACGAATCGATGGTTTCGGCGCTCGCGATGGTGCACCAGCGTTTCTCGACCAACACGTTTCCGACGTGGGATCTCGCGCATCCGTTCCGATACATCTCGCACAACGGCGAGATCAACACCGTGCGCGGCAACTTCAACTGGATCCGCGCGCGCGAAGGCGCGATCGCGTCGAAGGTGCTGGGCGACGACCTGCCGAAGCTGTGGCCGCTGATTTACGACGGCCAGTCCGATTCCGCGTCGTTCGACAATGCGCTCGAGCTGCTGGTGATGGGCGGGTATCCGCTGTCGCACGCGATGATGATGATGATTCCGGAGGCGTGGGCAGGCAACCCATTGATGGACGAGGACCGGCGCGCCTTCTACGAATACAACGCGGCGCTGATGGAGCCGTGGGACGGTCCGGCGGCGATGGCCTTCACGGACGGCCGCCAGGTCGGCGCCACGCTCGACCGCAACGGCTTGCGGCCCGCGCGGTTCATCGTCACCGACGACGACTACATCATCATGGCGTCCGAAGTGGGCGTGCTCGACATTCCCGAGAGCAAGATCGTCAAGAAGTGGCGACTGCAGCCCGGGAAGATGCTGCTCGTCGACCTGGAGCAGGGCCGCATCGTCGACGACGACGAACTGAAGCGCACGCTCGCGACGGCCAAGCCGTACCGCGACTGGATTCGTGACTGCCGGCTTAGGCTCGAGGAAATGCCCGAGCCCGCCCCGGCGGAGCCCGCGGAACTCCCGCTGCTCGATCGCCAGCAGGCGTTCGGATATACGCAGGAGGACGTCAAGATCCTGCTCCGGCCGATGGCGGAGACCGGCGAGGAAGCGCTGGGCTCGATGGGCAACGACGCCGCGCTGGCGGTCCTCTCCGATCGCCCGAAGGTCTTCTACAACTATTTCAAGCAATTGTTCGCGCAGGTCACGAATCCGCCGATCGACCCGATCCGCGAGGAACTCGTGATGTCGCTCGTCTCGTTCATCGGACCGCGGCCGAACCTGCTCGGCATCGACGTCAGCGTGCCGCCGATGCGGCTCGAGGCGCAGCAGCCGATCCTGACGCCCGACAACATGGAGAAGATCCGGCACGTCGAACTCTTCTCGTCGGGTGCGTTCAAGTCGATCGAACTCGATATCTGCTATCCGGCGGAGTGGGGTGCGAACGGCATGGAAGCGGCGCTCGCGAGCCTGGCCGCCCACGCGGAAGATGCGATCAGCCAAGGCTACAACATCCTGATCCTGTCCGATCGCGGCGTATCGCCGACGGCACTGCCGATTCCCGCGCTGCTCGCGACGGCCGCCGTCCACGAGCACCTGGTGCGCAAGGGCCTGCGGACATCGACGGGGCTCGTCGTCGAAACCGGAACGGCGCGCGAAGTCCATCACTTCGCGCTGCTTGCCGGCTACGGCGCCGAAGCCATACATCCGTACCTCGCGCTGGAGACGCTCGCGGATCTCGCGCGGACGATTCCCGAGATCGATGCCAAGGAATCGGGCAAGCGCTTCATCAAGGCGATCTGCAAGGGCTTGAACAAGGTGATGTCGAAGATGGGCATCTCCACCTACCAGTCCTATTGCGGGGCGCAGATCTTCGAGGCCGTAGGCCTGCAGAAAGCGTTCGTCGACAAGTATTTCACCGGCACCGCCAGCAACGTGGAAGGCATCGGCATCTTCGAAGTCGCCGAGGAATCGGCACGCGTGCATGCGCTTGCGTTCGGCGACGATCCGTTGTTGCGCGACATGCTCGATGCCGGCGGCGAGTACATGTACCGGGTGCGCGGCGAGGCCCACATGTGGACGCCGGAGTCGATCGCCAAGCTCCAGCATGCGGCGCGGTCCAACAGCGCATCCACCTACCGCGACTACGCGAAGCTCATCAACGACCAGAGCCGCGAACTGAAGACGTTCCGCGGCATGTTCGAGTTCAAGATGGCCGACCGCACACCGGTGCCGATTGCCGACGTCGAACCAGCCGCTTCGATCGTGCGCCGCTTCGCGACGGGCGCGATGAGCCTGGGCTCCATTTCGACCGAGGCGCACACGACGCTCGCGATCGCGATGAACCGCATCGGCGGCAAGTCGAACACCGGCGAAGGCGGTGAGGACGTGGCGCGCTACCGTACGGAACTGCGCACCGGCAAGAGCGGTGTCGTGGCCGGCGACACGGTGGCCTCCGTCATCGGCCGCGACCGCATCGAACGCGACATCCCGCTGCAGCCCGGCGACAGCCTGCGCTCGAAGATCAAGCAGGTGGCATCCGGTCGCTTCGGCGTTACCGCCGAGTATCTCGCGTCCGCCGACCAGATCCAGATCAAGATGGCGCAGGGTGCGAAGCCCGGCGAGGGGGGGCAGCTGCCCGGTCACAAGGTGTCGGATTACATCGCGAAGCTCCGCTATTCGGTGCCCGGCGTCGGGCTTATTTCGCCGCCACCGCATCACGACATCTATTCGATCGAGGATCTGGCGCAACTCATCCACGATCTGAAGAATGCGAATCCGAAGGCGTCGATCTCCGTCAAGCTGGTGTCCGAGGTAGGCGTCGGCACGGTCGCCGCTGGCGTGGCGAAGGCCAAGTCCGACCACGTGACAATCGCCGGCCACGATGGCGGCACCGGCGCCTCGCCGGTGTCGTCGATCAAGCATGCCGGCACGCCGTGGGAGCTGGGTCTCGCGGAGACGCAGCAGACGCTGGTGCTGAACCGGCTGCGCGGCCGCATAGCCGTGCAGGTCGACGGCCAGATGAAGACCGGCCGCGACGTCGTCATCGGCGCGATGCTCGGCGCCGACGAATTCGGCTTCGCGACGGCACCGCTGGTGGTTGCCGGCTGCATCATGATGCGCAAGTGCCACCTCAACACCTGTCCGGTGGGTGTCGCCACGCAGGATCCGGTGCTGCGGCGCAAGTTCAGCGGCCAGCCCGAGCACGTCGTCAACTTCATGTTCTTCGTCGCCGAGGAAGTGCGCGAACTGATGGCGCAACTCGGCTTCCGGTCGTTCGACGAAATGATCGGCCGTTCGGACCTGCTCGACATGCGCGCCGGTATCGCGCACTGGAAGGCGCGCGGGCTCGACTTCTCGCGCGTGTTCCATCAGCCGAAGATGCCGGCCGAGGTGGCGCGCTCGCTCAAGGAAGCGCAGGACCATGGCCTCGACGGTGCGCTCGATCATCAGCTGATCGCGGCGGCGCAGCCCGCCATCGAAAAGCAGCAGCCGGTGCGCCTGACGCAGCGGATCAGGAACGCCAACCGTTCGGTGGGCGCCATGCTGTCCGGCATCATCGCGCACCGGTATGGGCACGAAGGCCTGCCCGACGACACGATCCACATCGTGTTCGAAGGCATCGCCGGCCAGAGCTTCGGCGCCTTCCTGGCGCGCGGCATCACGTTCGAATTGCAGGGTGCGACCAACGACTACGTCGGCAAGGGATTGTCGGGCGGGCGCATCGTCGTTTATCCCGATCCGGCCTGCCCGGCGAAGCCGGAGGAGAACATCGTAATCGGCAACACGGTGATGTACGGCGCCATCGAAGGCGAGGCATATTTCCGCGGCGTGGCCGGCGAGCGCTTTTGCGTCCGCAATTCCGGCGGCAACGCCGTGGTCGAGGGCACGGGGGACCACGGCTGCGAGTACATGACGGGCGGCACGGTGGTGGTGCTCGGCCGCACCGGGCGCAACTTCGCGGCCGGCATGAGCGGCGGCCTGGCCTTCGTCTACGACGCCGACGGCACGTTCGCCCAACGCTGCAACCCCGCGATGGTGGCGCTCGAGCCGCTGGCGACGGACGCGCAGCAGACGGCCGCCGAAAAGGAACTGGCGGCGGCGGGCAAAGGTCGGCAGCGACATGCCGGCAAGGCCGACGAAACGCTGTTGCGTGATCTGATCGAACGGCACCTGCGCTTCACCGGGAGCACGCTGGCGCTGTCAATGCTCGACGATTGGGACGCGGCGCGCGGCAAATTCGTGAAAGTGTTCCCGCACGAGTACCGGCGGGCGCTCACCGAAATGCACGCGGCGAAAAGCGCGCAGCAGTCGGCCTCGACGGCAAAGCAGCGGGCCGCCGCGTAAAACTTCTTATGGACAATGCCGTGGCCGCGTGGCGTCCGCTTCGCGGCCACGGCGCGGACGTCAACTATGGGTAAGGTCACCGGGTTTCTCGAACTGCAGCGGATCAAGGAGGCGGCGCAGCCCGCCAACGAGCGCGTGCGCCATTACCGCGAGTTCGTCCTCACGTTGAAGGACGACGAGGCCGCCAAGCAGGGCGCGCGCTGCATGGACTGCGGCATTCCGTTCTGCCAGAGCGGCTGCCCGGTCCACAACGTCATCCCGGACTGGAACGACCTCGTGTACCGGCATCAGTTGCGCGATGCGCTGGACGTGCTGCACTCGACGAACAATTTTCCGGAGTTCACCGGCCGCGTCTGCCCGGCGCCGTGCGAGGCCGCCTGCACGCTCAACATCAACAACGACCCGGTCGGCATCAAGTCGATCGAGCACTTCATCATCGACCGCGGCTGGGAGGAGGGTTGGGTTGCACCCCAGACACCGGCGGACAGGACGGGACGGCGCGTGGCGGTGATCGGCTCGGGTCCCGCGGGCATGGCCTGTGCGCAGCAGCTGGCGCGTGTCGGCCATGAGGTCGTCCTCTTCGAAAAGGCCGATCGTATCGGCGGCCTGCTGCGCTACGGCATTCCCGATTTCAAGATGGAAAAGCACCTGATCGACCGCCGGATGGCGCAGATGGCGGAAGAGGGTGTGGAGTTTCGTCCGAACACGAACGTCGGCGGCGACGTCCCCGCGCAGCAGCTGCTGGCGGAGTACGACGCCGTCGTGCTGTCCGGCGGCGCGGAAGCGCCACGCGACCTGGACGTTCCGGGACGCGATCTCGATGGCGTGCACTTCGCGATGGACTTCCTGCCGCAGCAGAATCGCGTGGTCGCCGGCGACGCCGTCAAGGGCCAGATCAAGGCGACGGGCAAGCACGTCGTCGTCATCGGCGGCGGCGACACCGGTTCCGACTGCGTGGGCACGTCGAATCGACACGGCGCGGCGTCGGTCACGCAGTTCGAGTTGCTGCCGCAGCCGCCCGAAGAGGAAAACAAGCCACTGGTCTGGCCGAACTGGCCGATCAAGCTGCGCACGTCGTCCTCGCACGAGGAGGGCTGCGACCGCGACTGGTCGGTGACGACCAAGCGCTTCGAGGGCAAGGACGGCAAGGTCGGGAAGTTGGTCGCCGCGCGGGTCGAATGGCAGCGCGAGGGCAACGGCCCGCCGAAGATGGTCGAGATCCCCGGCAGTGAATTCGAGTTGAAGGCGGACCTCGTGCTGTTCGCGATGGGCTTCGTCGGGCCGGTGCAGGCCGGTCTGCTGGAGCAGTTCGGCGTCGAGCGCGACGCGCGCTCCAACGTCAAGGCAGACACCGACAGCTATCAGACGTCGGTGCCGAAGGTCTTCGCCGCCGGCGACATGCGGCGCGGCCAGTCGCTCGTCGTATGGGCGATCCGCGAGGGGCGGCAGGCGGCGCGCGCCGTCGACGAGTTCCTGATGGGGACCTCGACGCTGCCGCGCTGAAGGTGGGCGACGGATCGAGGGCTGCCAACGCCAGGACCACGATCCCGACGCTGCCGGTCTTCGCCAGTTGGCGGCGACGCGCTGGCGACAGTTTCGAATTTCGCGGTCGGAGCGGCCGCGATTCGCGGTAACCTCGACGGGAATCGCGAATCCGACCGCGATCGCTTCGCCCTCCCGATCCTTCGGCAACCGTTTCCGATCGACCACGCCCAATCCAGATGCTCGAAAACGACACCTTTCTGCGCGCACTGCGCCGCGAACCCACGTCGCATACGCCGGTATGGCTGATGCGCCAGGCCGGGCGCTATCTGCCCGAGTACAACGCCACGCGCAAGAAGGCCGGCAGCTTCATGGGGCTGGCGACGAATCCCGACCTCGCCACCGAAGTCACGCTGCAGCCGCTCGCGCGCTATCCGCTCGATGCGGCGATCCTGTTCTCGGACATCCTGACCGTCCCGGACGCGATGGGCCTGGGGCTGTCGTTCGCGGAGGGCGAGGGTCCGCGGTTTGCGCGCACGGTGCGCAGCGACGCGGAGGTCGACGGGCTGGCGGTGCCGGACATGGCGAAGCTCGGCTACGTGTTCGCCGCGGTCGCGCAGATCAAGCGCGAGCTGCGCGACCGGGTGCCGCTGATCGGCTTTTCGGGAAGCCCGTTCACGCTCGCCTGCTACATGATCGAAGGCGGCGGCAGCGCCGACTTCGCGACGGTGCGCAGGATGGCGTTTGCGCGTCCGGACCTGCTCGCCCGCATCACGGCGATCAACGCCCGCGCGGTCACCGCCTACTTGAACGAACAGATCGCGCATGGCGCCGACGCCGTGATGATCTTCGACACGTGGGGCGGGCTGCTCTCGGCCGCCGCGTATCGGCAATTTTCGCTCCGACCGATGCGCGAGATCATCGCGCAGCTCGCGCCCGGAAAGGATGGACGACCGATTCCGAGCATCGTATTCACCAAGGGCGGCGGCACGTGGCTCGACGAGATCGCGGCGTGCGGCGCAATGGGCGTCGGGCTGGACTGGACGGTGGACATCGCCGCGGCGCGCGCTGCCGTGGGGTCACGGGTGGCGCTGCAGGGCAACCTCGATCCGCTCGCGCTGCTGACCGATCCCGTCACCGTCGCGCGCGCCGCCTCGGAAATCGTCCGCGCGGCAGGCCCGGCACCCGGTCATATCTTCAATCTCGGGCATGGGATCGTGCCCGGCACGCCTCCCGAGAACGTCGCCGCGCTCGTCGAAGCCGTGCACGCCACCTCCCGCGAAACCCGCGCCGTTGCTTGAAGTTGCGGCGCGCCGCGCCGGGAAGAACCCGGCGAAGCCGCGCCAGTGCTCGCATTCCGGGGCCTTGACAAACCGTCGAAATGGGGCTCCCGCAAGTCCAGTTATGCACATGAGGAGTGCCTGGCGACCGCACCCCGACGACGCGCCGCATCGGTCGGATCGTTGTTCTGCAACACGCTGAATAAAAAGATGTTTTTTTGACCACGCCCGGGGGGCGCCCAGGAAGTGGACGTGCTTGCGTCATAATCGTCTCGCGAAGCTTGCCACTTACGCACAAAGTTATGCACAGCGCAGGGCGGCATGGTCGAACGCCCCTTATGAATGAAGGACTTGGGCGGGATTGCTGCGGTTAGCCGTGAGGACTTGGAACACTACAACTCGGGTCGTTTTGACATTGCGCGCGTCGCGCGCGCAATGCAGGCACGGCTGACGATGCCGATCGCGCGCGTGGCGCTGCCGGTCGCCGCACTCACCGAATTCGACTACTGGGTCCCCGAGGGGCTCGCCGTTGCGCGCGGAACGCTCGTTCGCGTGAAGCTCGGTACGCGACGGCTGGTCGGCGTGGTGACCGCCATCGCCGGCGATTCCGACATTGCCCGCGAAAAGCTGCAGCCGATCGCCGACATCGTCGCGGGACCATCGCTGTCCGACGACGTCGTCGATCTCGCCGCATTCGTCGCCGCGTACTACCAGGAACCCACGGGCCTCGCGCTTGCGCTGGCGGTTCCACCGCTGGCCGACGATCACACCGCGCGCCGCGCTGCGCCATCCGCGTTGCGGCTGACCGCCGCCGGCGTGATGAAGCTGCCGGAGCGACTCGCACGGGCCCCCGCGGCGCGGGCGCTGTTCGATCAGTTGCAAGCCGGCGAAGGCGTGCTCGCCGCGGCTGCGATTGCGGTGCTGCCGACGCACTTGAAGCGAACGCTGCGCGCGTGGCGCGACAACGGCTTCGTCGAAGCCGCGGGGATTGCCGCGACGAAGAACGGCAAACCCGCGTTCGAACTGAACGCCGCACAGACCGCTGCCGCCGCGGAAATCGTGGCGGCGGCAGGATCGTTCGCCGCATTCCTGCTGTACGGCGTGACGGGCAGCGGCAAGACGGATGTGTATTTCGCCGCGATCGACGCGATGCTCGCCAGCGGACGCCAGGTACTGATGCTGGTGCCCGAGATCAACCTGACACCGCAGCTCGTCAACCGCGTGCGCGCCGCGCGGCCGGGCATCCGGATCGCGACGCTGCACAGCGGGCTGGCCGCCGGCGAACGTCGCGCGGAGTGGCTTGCCGCAGCATCCGGTACCGCGCAACTTGTGCTGGGCACGCGGCTTGCCGTGTTCGCACCGCTGCCGGCGCTGGGGCTCATCGTCGTCGACGAGGAGCACGACACGTCGTACAAGCAGCAGGACAATGTCCGTTACCACGCGCGCGACGCGGCGATCTGGCGCGCCCATCGCCTTTCCATCCCCGTCGTCCTGGGCAGCGCGACGCCGTCGCTCGAGAGTTGGCTGCACGCGCGCGAGCGTCGCTATCGTCGGCTCGACCTGCCGCAGCGCGCCGATCCGCGTGCCGCGATGCCGCGCGTCAGCTTCGCTGGCAATCGCGCCGCGCGTGCGTTCGACGGCATCGGCGAAGCGCTGCGCGCCGCCATCGCGGCGCGGCTCGAGCGCGGCGAGCAATCGCTGGTCTTCGTCAACCGCCGCGGCTACGCGCCGTCGCTCGTCTGCGCCGCGTGCAAGTGGGAAGCGCAGTGTCCGCGCTGCAGCGCGCGGCTGACGACACACCGCGAGCCGCCGTCGCTGCGTTGTCACCACTGCGGCCATGGCGAACGCGTGCCCTCCGCATGCCCGTCCTGCGGCAATGTCGACCTGCTGCCGCTGGGATACGGCACGCAACGGCTCGAGCGCTGCCTGGCCGACGCGTTCCCGCACGCACGGATCGCGCGCGTCGACCGCGACAGCACGCGCGCCAAGCACGCCTTCGCCGCCGTGCGCGACCGCGTGACGGCCAACGAACTCGACATCCTGGTCGGCACGCAGATGCTGGCCAAGGGCCACGATTTCCCGCGGCTGACACTGGTGGGCGTGCTCGGCGCCGACAACGCGCTCTACAGCGCGGACTTTCGCGCGACCGAACGCTTAGCGGCGCTGCTGATGCAGGTCGCCGGACGCGCGGGGCGCGCCGGATTGCCCGGGGACGTCATCGTGCAGACGGACTTTCCCGACCACCCGGCGTTCGCCGCGCTCGCCGCGCACGACTATCCGCGGTTCGCGGACGTGCTGCTGGCCGAGCGGCGCGACGCGCAACTGCCGCCGTTCGCGCATGTCGCGCTGCTCTCGGTGGAGGCGCACCACCGCGCCGATGTCGACGAGTGCCTGGCAGGGGCGCACGCCGCCGCGACGGCGCTCGTCGCCGATGCGCATGGCGACGTGACCGTATTCTCGCCCGTGCCGGCGCTCCTGTCGCGGCGGGCGGGATTCGAGCGCGGCCAGATCGTCGTCCAGTGCGACCGCCGCGCGCCGCTGCAGCGATTCCTTCCCGCGTGGCGCGTGGCGCTGGCGGCGCTGCCGGGGCGACGCGTACGCTGGACGCTCGACGTGGACCCGGCGGGATTCGGCTGACGAGAGGGACTTTGCACCGCGCGACCAGCTATAATCCGCGGTTACTTCGCGTTGCCGTCCACTTAAAAAAGTGACCGATCCCAAGACCGAACTCGAGACCGCTCTCGCGCAGGCGGTGGCTGCCGTCGTGCCCGCCGCCGCGGACACGCCGGTCGTGCTCGAGCGCCCGAAGCAGGCCGCGCACGGCGACTACGCGTCGAACGTGGCGCTGGCGCTCGCCAAGCGGGCGCAACGCAACCCGCGCGAGCTCGCCCTGGCGCTGGTGGCCGCGTTGCCGCCATCGGACCTCGTCGCGCGCGTCGACATCGCCGGCGCCGGCTTCATCAACATCACGCTCGCGCCAGCCGCGCGGCAGTCGATCGTCGCCCGCGTCCTCGGGGAACGCGAGGCCTTCGGGAAGTCGAATGCCCATGCCGGCGAGCGCGTGATGGTCGAATTCGTCTCCGCCAATCCCACCGGGCCGCTGCACGTCGGGCACGGCAGGCAGGCGGCGCTGGGAGATGCAATCGGCAGCCTGCTCGCCACGCAGGGTTACGCCGTCACGCGCGAGTACTACTACAACGACGGCGGACAACAGATCCAGAATCTCGCGGTGTCGGTGCGCGCGCGCGCAAAGGAGCTGCTGGGAGAGCACGGCGCGTTCCCCGAGGACGGCTACCGCGGCGAGTACATCCGCGAGCTGGCACAGCGCTATCTCGCCGAAGTGGGCCACGACCTGTCCGACGTCGAATCGATCCGTCATTTCGCGGTTGCCGAGCTGCGTCTCGAGCAGGACCGCGACCTCATGGCATTCGGCGTCAAGTTCGACCACTATTACCTCGAAAGCTCGCTCTATACCGATGGCCGCGTCGACGCGGCGGTCGCGCGCCTCGTCGCCTCCGGCAAGACATACGAGCACGAGGGCGCGTTGTGGCTGCGCACGACCGACTACGGCGACGACAAGGACCGCGTGATGCGCAAGTCCGACGGCGCGTACACGTACTTCGTGCCGGACGTCGCGTATCACGTCACCAAGTGGGAACGCGGATTCCTTAAGGTGATCAACGTGCAGGGCTCGGATCACCACAGCACGGTCACCCGTGTCCGCGCCGGCCTGCAGGCGATGGAAATGGGCATTCCGCGCGAATACCCAGACTACGTGCTGCACAAGATGGTGACGGTGATGCGCGGCGGCGAGGAAGTGAAGATCAGCAAGCGCGCCGGCAGTTACGTGACGATCCGCGAGCTGGTCGACGAGGCCGGTCGCGACGCCGTCCGCTACTTCCTGGTGTCGCGCAAGGCCGACAGCGAGTTCGTCTTCGACGTGGACCTCGCGCGTTCGCAGTCCGAAGAGAATCCCGTCTACTACGTCCAGTACGCGTACGCGCGCATGTGCTCGGTGCTGAGGCAGGCGGATATCGCGCCCGCCTTGGCGGTGGAGCAGTTCTCCACCGCCGATCTCTCGCCGCTGACGAGCCCGTACGAGGAGGCGCTGCTGCGCCGGCTGGCCGATTTCCCCGCGGAACTCGCCGCGGCCGCCCGCGACGCCGCGCCGCACCAGATCACGGTCTATCTCAAGGATTTGGCCCAGGAATTCCACAGTTACTATAATGCGGAGCGCTTTCTGGTCGAGGACGACGACGTGCGGCGCGCGCGACTGGCGTTGGCGGTCGCCGTCGGGCAGGTGATCAGGAACGGCCTCGCCGTGCTGTCCATTTCTGCGCCGGAGCAGATGTAGGGTCGGCGACGGACGGTGGGGCGGCGCGCACCTTCGTGCGGCGCGCGCGCGGCCGCCGCGAACGTAATGTCGAATGCTTTGCCTAAGTGATACCCATGTCTCGTGCCTCTCACCCCCGCCCCTCAGCCGACGCCGTCCGTCCCCGTGTCCGGCGTCGCAACGCGGCGGGCGGCACGCTCGTTGGTGTGTTCATCGGGCTGGTGCTGGGGCTGGGTCTCGCCGCGGGTGTCGCGTACTACCTCATGAAAGCCAACGGCCCGTTTCCCGCGCAGGGCGGACCCCGGGACACCCGCGAGGCGGTCCGCGAGCCCGGCAAACAGGCCAAGGCCGAGCCTGCACCCGACAAGCCGCGCTTTGATTTTTACAAGATCCTGCCTGGCGTCGAGGACGCGAAAGTCCAGTCTGACGTAAAAAAATCGGCGGACCGCGCCGTCGTGGATCAGGCCAAGGACAAAGGGGTGGAGAAGTCCCCCGACAAGGCGGCCGTAAAGGCTCCCGACAAGGTGGCGTCGGTGGAACCCACCCCGGCGGTGAAGCTCCCCGAGCGGTTCTGGCTGCAGGCCGGTTCCTTCGCCTCGGAAGCGGATGCCGAAAATTTGAAGGCGCGGCTTGCGTTCGCCGGCTGGCAGGCCAGCGTCCAGCAGGGCACTGTACCGGACAAGGGCACGCGCTACAGGGTGCGCCTTGGCCCCTACGACAACACCGACGAGCTCAATCGCATCCGCAACGATCTCACCAGGAATGGCTTCGACGTGGCCGTGATCAAGTTCTGAAAATCAGGGGTCCGGATTGCGCCGGCCGCGGAACTTGCGGTCGGCCGGACCGGACCAAGTGGCGTTGAGCATCGATCCCGTCCGGCATCGACCTTGCAGTATTCATCCATCGAGCATCGACTCGCCGCGCGAATGGTTCGCGCGGAATCGTCAGGAGCAGGCATGAGCGACCGTCCCCATTCCAACATCCTAGGCCGCGCCGGCCGCGCATTCGCCGCGATCGCCGCGGTGGCCGCGTTCGTCGCGTCCGCAGGCGCACAGAACATGGTCGAGGGCCAGAACTACGTGCGCCTCAAGAATCCGCAGCCCGTCGAGACGGGCAAGAACATCGAGGTCATCGAGTTCTTTTCCTACGGCTGCCCGCACTGCGGCGAGCTCGAGCCCGTGCTGCAGACATGGCTCAAGACCAAGCCGGCCGACGTGACGTTCCGCCGCATTCCCGTGATGTTCCAGCCGAAGTGGGAAGTCCTGGCCAAGGCGTACTACACGCTGGAGGCGATGGGCGAGGAGACGAGGCTCGCACCCGAAATCTTCACGGCGCTGCACGGCAAGGGCATTGCGCTGTCGAATGAAAAGGAGTTCCTCGACTGGGCGGCGAGCAAGGGGCTCGACCGCGCGAAAGTCGCGGACCTGCTGAACTCGTTCGCGATCGTCGGCAAGGTCAATCGCGCGAAGCAGATGGCGCAGGCATACGCGATCCAGTCGGTCCCGACGATCATCATCGACGGCAAGTACACGACCGGTCCGGAGCGCCTGCAGGGCGGCCATTCCGGCATTCCGATCGCGATCAATGCGCTCGTGACCAAGGCGCGCGCCGAACGCCCGAAGTCATAGCGGGTCCGTTCAGTGCGCGTCTTCCTCACCGGTGCATCGTCGGGCATCGGTGAGGCGCTCGCGCGGCACTATGCGAAGGCGGGCGCGACGCTCGGATTGTTCGCGCGGCGGGAACCCGAGCTCGCGCGTCTCGCCGCCGCGCTGGCGCCGGCAACCGTGGCCACCTATGCGGGTGACGTCCGCGATGCGGATGCGTTGGCACGCGCCGCCGCCGACTTCATCGCGCGGTACGGGGTTCCCGACGTCGTCATCGCCAACGCCGGCGTGTCGAGGGGCGCGCTGACCGACGAGCCGGACGACCTCCCGGTATTCCGCGAAGTACTCGAGATCAACATGCTCGGAATCGTCCATACGTTCGCTCCGTTCATGGCGGCATTTCGCCGCGCGGGCTCAGGCACGTTCGTCGGCGTCGCCAGCGTGGCGGGCTTTCGCGGCCTGCCGGGCTCCGGCGCGTACTCAGGGTCGAAGGCGGCGGCCATCGCCTATCTCGAGAGCCTGCGTGTCGAGCTCGTGGGGTCCGGTATCGCCGTGGTGACGATCTGTCCGGGCTTCGTCGCCACGCCGCTGACGTCGCGCAACCCCTATCCAATGCCGTTCCTGCTGGCGCCGGACAAGGCGGCGCGGCTGATGGCGCGGGCCATCGAGCGCCGGCGGCGGTTCTACGTGCTGCCCTGGCAGATGGCGCTGGTTGGTCGCGTGCTGCGCTGCGTGCCGCGCTGGCTCTACGACCGCGTGTTCGCCGGCCGCAAGCGCAAGCTCCGGCAAGGCGAATAGCCGGTCCGATGGACCCGCCGGCCAACGTCGACTGGTCTGGCGTCGCCCATGCGCCCGCAGGCGCGCGGCCGCGCATCGCGTGCCTCGTGCCCAGCCTCACCGAGCTGCTGTTCGCGCTGGAACTGGGCGAGTACGTCGTCGCGCGCACGGGATTCTGTGTGCATCCGCGCGCGGCGCGACCAGTGCCGAAGGTCGGCGGCACCAAGGACCCTGATCTCGATCGGCTGCGCGCGCTCGCGCCGTCGCATCTCATCGTCAACGTCGACGAGAACACTCGCGAAATCGTCGCCGCGGCGCGGGAGTTCGTCGCGCATGTGATCGTGACGCACCCGGTCCATCCGGCCAAAAATGCGCGCCTTTACCGGCTGTTCGGCCTGCTTTTCGGACGCGTGCGCGAGGCGGAGTTGCTCGCGCAGGAGCTGACCGGCGCGATGGAATGCGCGCGCGTGGCGGCGCTCGCGCTGCCGCGCGAAGACGTGCTCTACCTCATCTGGCGCAATCCATGGATGACGGTGTCACGCGCGACGTATGTCAGCGCGACACTCGCATTGGCGGGATGGGACACGGTGCCGGAGCACGCGGAGTTGCGCTATCCGGTCGTGGCCGATGACGATGCGGCATGGCGGAATGCGCGGCGCATCCTCCTGTCGACCGAGCCTTTCGCGTTTCGCGAGCGCGATGCGGTGGCACTTGCCGCGCAACGGTATCGGTCCGTGCATCTCGTCGATGGCGAATGGACGTCGTGGTACGGCGTGCGGGCGATCGCGGGGATCAGATCGCTGACCGCGATGCGGGCGGCGATCCTGGGCTGACGCCCCGGCAATGGCGGGGCGGCCGGACCGGGCCGGGTGCGGAAAGACCCCTCGCCGCGCTGGCAGGCGGCCCATCGTGACATAGGCCACGCGCTGCCCGAAGGCGGCAGAGCGTGACTAAAGCAAAGGGCCGCCAGAAGGCGGCCCTTTGGCATTGCGAACTGCAGCGACTACATCGGGACGCGGATGCCGAGCGTCAGCGCCCAGTAATCGCCGTCGCCCTTGCCGGCGGAGACGTTGCCGGCGAGGAAGCCCGTAACCTTGCCGAAGTCCCGGCTGACACCCAGGTCGAACAGCCAGAAATTATCATCCTGCTGGAAGCCCGGCACGACGTAGACGCCGTTGAGCGTATTGGCGCGGGCTTCGACCTGCCGCTGGTCGCCCTGGAAGTTGTATTCCCACGTCGCCCGCGCGAACGGACGGAAGCCGCTCACGTTGCCGGCAAACTGCCAGCCCAGGCTCGACCAGAAGGAGTCGTTCTTCTGCTGGCTATACGTCAGCGACGTACTGTCGCTGCCGTTTTCGCTGAACTGGCGCACGACGATCTTCTC
>JBDTNR010000008.1:0-19094 GCA_039933655.1 Betaproteobacteria bacterium
ACCTCGCGGCGGCGCTGATCGGCGTCACGCTGGCGATCGTCCTGCGCGAGCGCGACATTCCGCCACGCAAGCGCTATTCGTGGGAAGACGAGGCGGATGCGCCGGACGACGACGGCCTCGACTACGACGACGCGCCCGCCGGGTCCGCGGGCGAGGCCGGAGAAGACGACGCGCGCCGCATGCGCGCGGGCGCCTGAAGGCGCCCGCCGCCGGCCGTTGATGCCGTCAGTGTGCCTGGCGGTTGGCTGACAGGCGCGCCTCGACGGCGGCCACCACTTCGTCGATGGCCGCTGAATGCAGGCCGCGGCGCGCGGCGATGCTCTGCACGAGACTGTCCACGCGCTCGATGTTCGGCGCGCCGCCGGCGAGCGCGCGCGCGGCGGAGGACGGCTTGCCCAATCCCTGAGCCGCGTTCGCGTATTTCTCGAACGGCACCTGGTCGCTCGCTGCCGCACCCATCGTGCGGCACAGCGCGCTGACCCAGTCGTAGACGGACCGCGACTGGTCGAGGTCGCTGTGCACCGCTTCCTTGATCGAGCGCACGCCGTCCTTCTGAATGCAACGGTAGTTGCCCGTCAACAGCATGCTCCACTTCGCGAGCGGCACGAATACCGAGTCGTGGACCTTGAGTTTCACCGGCAGTTCGACGACGCCGTCGCCGGTGTCGTGGCGCACGGCTTCGATGTCCGCCTGCAACTGCCGCAGCATCGCCGTATGGGTATCCGAGTCGAAGCGCGCCACCTTGAAGTTGGTCGGCAGGCTGACCTGCAGCACGTTGACCGCTTCGTCGGGCGGACGGAATGCCTGCGGATCGGGGCTGCACAGCGTCATCAGCGCCGGATCGAAGTGGTCCCAGACCGTCGGGTCCGTGTAGCAATGGCGGAGGTCCTCGGCGCGCAACCCGGGAATGCGCGCGAGATAGGGCAGCGGCGGCATGTTCATGATCGACATGCACGGCACGCGCGCCAGCGCGACGGCGTCGAGCAACTCGCGCACGCCGGGCGAGCGGTACTGCGGCTCCTGCATCGCCAGCGCGACGAGGTCGTACCCGGCAGGGTTCACGTCCTGCGGAACCGCGGCGGACAGCGATCCTGGCAGCGTCCGCGAATCGATCTCGACCCATCCTGCGCGGCCCTTCACCGGCATGCGGACACGGATGCCTTCCGCATTGATGAGACTCGCTTCGGCCGGCAGGCATACCAGCCTGACGGCGTGGCCGGCCGCCAGCAGCTTGATCGCAAGGAGGGAGCCATACGACGCTCCCATGATCATGATCCGGTACCTGGTACTCATCCGTGCTCCTCCCATAGGTGGCGGCCGATGGGGGTCGTGCCCCTCGATTACGGAACGGATGCTCCGCGTGGCCGTCCGCTGTGCGGTCAATGTATACAAAAAACCAAAGCCATACAATCTGCGGTGCAACACGCGGGGAGCCTGCGGGCGGCATCGACATGCCGGTATCGGCGCAATGCGTGCCGCCGGTGGTGGCGCGCGCGGTCGCGTCCGCCCGGGGCGGCGCCTGGGCGCCAGCGGTGCGGCAATGCAGCCATGGCCGCCAACGATCGTCGCGTGGAAGAACGGCGCGGTACCATCGGTCGCCGCCACGCCCCCATCGTCCTGGCGACGTCGACTCCTCGCGCGAGCAACACATGAACGCTGCAACCCGTGCGTTGTACTCGGCCATCGGGCTCACGATGCTCGGCGCAGGCGCTGCGCAGGCGGCGCCGCCCGCGACGACGGGCACCGCCGCCAATGCGATCCGTGACGCGTCCGCGGCATTCGTCGCGAGCTACAACGCAGGAGACGGTGCAGCGGTCGTCGCGCATTTCGAGGCCGACGCCGTCGTCATGCCGCCGGGCGCGCCGCCGGTACAGGGACAGGCCGCGATCCGCGAGTTCGTCGCCAAGGGCATCGCCGGCGCGCACGCGAGCGGCATCACGCTCGCGCTGGCTGCCACCAATGACATCGGCGTCGCCGGCGACCTGGCCTGGCACGCAGGCCCGTACTCGATCGTCAACAAGGCGGGCGCGGTGATCGACACCGGCAAGTATCTCGAGACCTGGCACAAATTAGCGGGCAGGTGGCGCATCGTTCGCCGCATCTGGAACTCCAATATGCCGGCGGCGCCGGCACCCGCCGCGCCGCGTTGACGATCGCAGGGCGGCGACGGTGGCGCGTCACCGTGCGTCTCGCGGTCCCCTTCATCCGTCGAGGTGCTGCGCGCCAGCGTTCGACGAGATATCCCCGGCGGCAATGGCCGACCGCGTCCCGATCCGCCGGCGCGCTGCCTATCTCCGGTGCAGTGGCAGGCGCACCTCGGCGCCGCCCGGAGGACCTGTGGCCTTGCAGACCGTAGCGCAACGCTCTACGATCGGCAGATCGTGGCGGTGCTTCGATCCGCCTGCAACAATCGGAGCCGCGCATGCACGACGTTCATCCGCCGACCGCTTTCGAATTCACCGTCAGTCATCGGGGCGAAGATGATTTCACGGGTGGTGGCCTGCGCGAGTATTCGGCGTACCGCGATCTCGGCATCGCCGCCGCGACGCACGGCCGCGCGACTGCGCACGTGATCCGCATGACGGCACCGTTCGACCCACGGTTCAGCCAGCGTCACCACCACGACATCGAGCTGCAGATCGTCTATGTGCTCAAGGGCTGGTTCAAGACCGACTTCGAGGGCCGCGGCGTCGAACTGATGCGCGAAGGGTCCTGCTGGCTGCAGCCGCCCGGAATCCGGCACACCGTCGTCGGCTGGTCCGACGATTGCGAGCTGCTCGAGATCATCGTCCCGGCGGACCACGCGACGGTCGTGGACGACTCGATGTGAAGACTCAATACATTGTTTCTGACACGCATGAATCTTCCTCAACCGTCGTTCCCGCGAACGCGGGAACCCAGTGACGTTTTCATTTCATGCCTGGCGCTCGATTGGGTTCCAACGAAGCTTTGGTCCCCGCCTTCGCGGGGACGACGGCGCGTGGCATGACGATGCGGCATGGAAACGTGACACAACGTACTGAAGGTTGACAACTAAAGAGGCCGCATCGCAGCGAACGGGGGGGTATCGCGCTGCACGGGATTTTTATCCCGGTGAATCCCGTCCGCTGCGCGCGGACCGCGCCCGCCGGCGTGTCACTGCAAGGCGGGCGCGCTTGCCGCCGTGCGGTCATCGACGATCAGCTTCAGCTTGCGCGTGCGCGGATCGATCGGCAGCTCGGACACGACGGTGATGTCGAATCCGACATTGGCCATCCGCTTGCGTTGCAGGATCGCGAACACGCCCTTTCGCACTTCCTCGGCGCACACCTCGACCTCTTGCGGCGTCAGTGCCGCATCGACGCGGATCAGCACGCGAAAGTGCACCTCGTCGAGCAGTCTGATCTGGAAACCGACCATTCCCGGCACCTGCAACGTCAAGAACGAAAACGGCAGCAGAGGTTCCAGGTGGCCGTCCTCGGTGACGAACTGCATGATGAGTTCCGAGCGTCCGATGATGGATTCGATGGCAAGGTACGGCGGCGCCGGCGACGGCCCCAATGCCGGGCGCAGGATGTCGTCCAGCCGGTGGCGAATCATCGGCATCGTCCGGTTGAACAGATTGGTGATGAGGCAGTGGTCGTCGCGAATTTCGTAGTGGAGGTCGTCGTCGTACAGCACCATCGTCGACGTCCCCGGTGCCGTGATGCCCATCATCAGGTGCTCGGTGGTGCCGTAGGTGCAGCGCACCTGGCAGTTGAACGCCTGCTCGAGGAGCTGGCGGTCGGACACCGTCATCGTCTCGCCGCCGCCGGCGACGGTACCCGGCGCGATATGCAGCCGACCCGCGCGCTGCTCGACGGCCAGGACCTTCAACGCGGCCACGTAGCCGATCACGAACTCTGGCGAGAATGCGTTCAGCCGCTCGACCGCGCTCTTCAGTGGATCGTTGATCTCGACCATTTCGATGCGCGAAAAGAGGCGGAGCAGCCCCCGCTTGACGACGCCAATCATCGCCACGCCGCCGAAATGCCCGCCCAACGCGCCGTAGTAAGCCGTGCGGTAGCGGCGGAACTTGAATTTTCGCGGCGGCTTCCATCCGGGCCGCAGGGACTGCACCATGCCGCGCGCCCAGTCGGTCTCCGAGTACACGAGGGGGGCCGATGCGCCCGACGTGCCGGACGTGTGGATCACGTGATATGCGCCGAGAAACAGATTGCGCGGGTCGTGCGAGCCTTCGAGAAAGCGGTCGATCGCCGCGCGCGTGATGCGGCGATCGGTAACGATGCGGTCGAAGTGCTCGTTGACGATCGCTCGCGTCAGGGCCGGGAAGTTCTCGGGCACGCACGTCGCGACATCGATGCCTTGCGCCTTGATGACGTCCGCGTAGTAGGGCGAATGGCGCTGCGCATGGTCAACGAGCTTCCTGAATTTTGCGAGTTTCTGCGCCTCGAACTCCGCGCGTGTCATCTTTTCGCTACGCTCGAACTCGCGCAGCTTCACGATGGCGGTCCAGATTCTTGGCAGCATCGACCGTGTGTTCCTTGATGGCGGGGTGGCGGTGGCGTGCGCCTGCCTGGCGCAGGCGTGATGCAGGCGCGCCAGCCGCAGTGCCATCGCACGCCGATGTCCCCGCCAGCGTATCACGCCGAGGCCACGGCAATTCCCATGGATGGCGGCGACGGCAGGGACGCGTGCCTTCGAACGCCGCAACTTGTCGCGACGACACGAGTTGGTCCGGCCTTCCGGACGTCACGCGGCGTCGGCGGGTGTGTCTCCGCGCGCGCAGCGGGCCGCGCGTTCGAGCAGTAAATGCCGCTCGCGCTCGTTGCGTGTGAGCTCCGCCGCGCGCCCGAACTCCGCGCGCGCTTCGTCGTGGCGCCCGAGCTTCGCCAGCAGGTCGCCGCGCACGCTCGGCAGCAGATGGTAGTTGCGCATGGACGGCGCGTCCGTCAGCGCATCGACGATCTCGAGTCCCGCCGCCGGCCCGAACGCCATCCCGACGGCCACACCGCGATTGAGTTCCACGACGGGCGAAGGCGTCAGCGCCGCCAGCGCGTCGTACAGCGCGGCGATCTGCGGCCAGTCCGTGTCTTGGGCAACGCGGGCGCGCGCATGGCAGGCCGCGATGGCGGCCTGCAACGCATAGGGTCCGAGCGCGCCGCCTTCGGCCTCCGCACGCTCGAGCGCGGCGAGTCCGCGGCGGATCAGCAGGTGGTCCCAGCGCGCGCGGTTCTGTTCGAGCAGCAGGATCGGCGCGCCCGAAGCGTTGACGCGCGCCGCCGTGCGCGACGCCTGGATCTCCATCAACGCGATTAGGCCGTGCACTTCCGGCTCCCGCGGCGCGCGCCCGGCGACGACACGGCCGAGGCGCATCTCGGCATGCATCGCCTTGTGCTCGGACCCCGGCGGTATCATCCCCGGCGGATGCGGTTCTGGACTGTCGCTGTAGCGCATCAGCGCCGTGACTTCCGCGCCGAGCGCCGACTTGTAGAACGCCATGGCCTCTTCGCCGCGGCCGCCCGCGGACGCCGCGCGGCGGCTTGAGTGTTATCCCGACGACCGGCGGCCAGGCAGGCGTCGTGTCAAGAGCGCCGGGCCACGGCGCGCCTCGAGTGCTCGGATGCTTGCCACTGGCCCCGCATCTCCGCGTTTTCGCGGCAGGCGCGCGTTGACCCAAGTGCAATCCCTTGATCGCATCGTCTGCAGCCGCGCGCACGTCATCGCAAGCGTCCGGCGAAGCGCGGCCTCCGATGCCCCTTGCTCGGCACCGCCAAACCGGAAATACTCGCGGCGCACCGGACTACATTCGTGCTGCGCCTTCCGGTATACGCCCTTGGGACGGCCCGGCGGACTCATGCGAATCACGGGACCCGAATGACTCATACGACTTTGGCGGGGCAGCCGTCGCTCGATGCCACCAAGGTCCTGTGGGACGTGCTGGTGGTCGGCACCGGCATGGGCGGCGGCACGCTCGGCCACGCGCTGGCCGTTGCGGGCCATCGCGTCCTGTTCGTCGAGAAAGGCATCGTAGACACGACATTGGCGGCCGGCACGCTCGCCACCTATCCGGATGCCGCGCCCGATTTCACGCGGCTGTCGCGGGCCGAGCAGGACGCGGCGATGCTGTCCGGCGGCCGCTCGATCGATGACGTGGACGACATGTCGACCGGCCGCAGGAAGCGGCGTAACCCGCTGCTGGGCTCCGGGGGCGGTGGCTCCTCCGCGCTTTACGGCATGGCGGCCGAGCGTCTGTTCGCCGCGGATTTCACGCCGCGCGCGCAATACGGCGATATCGGCAGCGCGACGTTGCCCGACGCGTGGCCCGTGTCCTACGACGAGATGGTGCCGTACTACGAGGCCGCCGAGCGGCTTTATGCCGTTCGCGGCGCGCCCGATCCGCTGCGCCCAGGCGACGGCAGCCAAAGCCTGCTGGCGCCCGCTGCGATGACCGACACCAACAGGGCGCTGTTCGACTATTTCGTGCAACAGCGGCTGCATCCGTACGCTCAGCACTCTGCCTGCGCGCGGCTGCCGGATTGCGCGACATGCCAGGGTGTCCGCTGCCCACGGGCGTGCAAGCGGGATGCGATGAACACCTGCGTGGCGCCGGCCGTGGCGCAGCATGGCGCGCACGTGCTCGATCGGACCGCGGTCGTGCGGCTCGAGGCCGGTCGCACGCGCGTGGAGTCCGTCCATTGCGAGCGCGACGGCGTCGCGCTGGCGCTGCGCGCGCGCTACATCGTACTGGCGGCGGGCGCGCTGTTCACGCCGGCGATTCTGATCGCCTCTGCGGGAGCGCACTGGGCGCGCGGACTTGCCAACGGCTCCGACCAGGTGGGACGCAACCTGATGCGGCACGCGACGCTGCTGTTCCTGCTGCGCCGCGGTCCGCGCGTGGAAGCACACGACAACGCGAAGCAGTTGTCGCTCAACGACTTCTACCTGCCTGGCCGCGCCACGGCCGACAAGCTGGGCACGCTGCAGTCGCTGGGACCGCTGCCTCCGGCGGGCGTTGTGATCAACCACGTACCGCGCCTGCTGCGCGCGCTGGCGTCGCCCATGCTGCGGCGCCTATGGACGCGGCGCATCGATCGCTCGCCCGTACTGTCGGCGATCATGGAGGACCTGCCGCATGCCAACAACCGCGTGACGCCCGGCACGCCGTTCACCAGCGGCGGCCGGCAGCGGATCCGCCTGCACTACAAGCTGCACGTGCACGACGCGCGACGCGCCGAGAGGTTTCGCCGGCTTGTGGTCGAGCTGTTGGCGCCGTTCGCGCCGCGGGCGATTTCGCTCGCGCACCAAAACATCGCGCTCGCCCACGCCTGCGGGACCTGCCGTTTCGGCCACGATCCGGCGACGAGCGTGCTCGATGCGTTCAATCGCGCGCACGAACTCGACAATCTCTACGTGGCCGATGCGTCGTACTTTCCGTCGAGCGGCGGCATCAATCCGGCGCTGACCGTCGCGGCGAACGCGCTGCGCGAGGCGGCGCACCTGCGCGGCCGCCTGTAGACCGCGAGGCGGCGCGCCGGCGCGTCTCAGGCGGGCCGGAAGTCGGGATCGCCGCGGACGGGCAGGCCCGCCTTGCGGTAGATGGCGTCGATCACGCGCATCGCCGCGGCGCCTTCGGCGGCGGACGTCGGCAGCACCGGGCCGCCGCGCGCCGCGGCGGCGAATGCGCGCAGCTGATGCTCGAACGTCGAGGGACCGGCCGGCAACTTCTCGACGGCGCGTCCCGCCGGCGTCGTCAGGATCAAACGGTTAAAGAGTTGCGGCGCCAGCGGATTGCGCACCGTCAGCTGTCCGCGCTCGCCGACGACATGAACAGCAGCGCGCAGGAGTTGCGGCGACAGCAGCGCGCAACGTATCCGTGCGGTCACATCGTCGGGAAAGCGCAACGCGGCGTCCATCGTGCGGTCGACACCGGGGGTGCGCAGCCGGGCTTCGGCCGCCGTCACAAGCGGCTCGCCGGACACGAGGAAGCGCGCGAGATTGACGGCATAGCTGCCGAGGTCCATCAGCGCCCCGCCGCCCAGCGCGTACTGGTAGCGGATGTCGCTGCCGGCAAAGACCGGAACACAGATGATGATGTCGACCGATCGCAACCGGCCGATCTGCGCGACACATTCGCGCATGCGCCCGGCCAGCGGGTGGTAGCGGTAGTGCATGCCCTCCGCGAAGATGCCGGTCGCGCCCGCCGCCGCGTGCACGATGGTGTCCGCCTCGGTCGCGTTGGAGGCCAGCGGTTTTTCGCACAGCACGTGCTTGCCGGCGGCGAGCGCGCGCACCGCCCACTGCGCATGCAGGCTGTTCGGCAGCGCGATGTAGACGGCGTCGATGCCGGGATCGTCGATCATCTCCGCGTACGACGCGTGGACTTGCGGCAGGCCGTGGCGGCGGGCGTAGTCGCGCGCGCGTTGCGGATCGCGTGCGGCGACGGATTGCACGACGATTGCGGGTACGCGGCGCGCGGGACGCAACAGCGCGAACCGCGCGACGCGCGCGGCGCCCAGGATTCCGAAGCGCAGTGGTGAATTCATGCCGCAGCTTGCCGTGAGTGCGTGTCCGCGGTCAATGCGCGCAAGAACATCGTGCGCAGGCCAATCGCCCGCGCCCGCCTGCGGACGCCGGTCGCGCCGTACCGTTCTACGACGGGCACATCGCGCCGGTCGCCACCCACGCGTCGATGAGGGCGCCCATCTGCTTTTGCGTGCCCGGCGCGGGCGTGCGGCTGGTGCCGGGCGCCCACGCCCAGCCGACGAGCGAGTCCAGCGCGATATGCTCGTGGATCTGCGCCAGCGTGCGGCCGCCATTGCGCGCGGGGTCCTTGATCTGCGCGCAGATCTGCGCGGGCGTCTTGCCCTGCCACGCCATCGAGGGCGGCGCCAGGTGCCAATGCTCGTGACCGGGCACGCGGCCGGGTTCGAAGTTCCTGGCCTGGTGGCAGGTGCCGCAGCGCATCGACACCGAACCGAAGCCATCCTTGCCGCGCTCGACGGGCGGCTGGTGCGGGCGGGTCGTCGCGAACTCGCCCTGCGACGGGCGCTCCCCCACCGGATGACAGTTGACGCAGCGCGGGTGCATCAGCACCTTGCTGGCTTCGACGAAGATGGCCGCCGAGCGCGTGGCTGGATCGGCGATGCCCGCGAAGCTTTCGGGAGCGGCAAGCGTTGTCGGCAGGTCGGCGGCGAGCGCCGCACCCTGCACCGACAGCATGAGCGCGGCGGTGGCGGCGAATAGTGCCGGGCGCGAATGGGTTTTCATCGTCGGGAGTCTCCGGGCGCGTCGTCGCGGGTCATGCGAGATAGCGCTTCGCATCGGCGAGGATCACGTCGCGCACGGCTTCGTGATATTTGACGTAGCCCGTGCAGCGGCACAGGTGGCCGTCGAGCGCCTCGAGGATCGTCTTTTCGAGATCCGCGCGGGGCACCGGTGTCCTGGCGAGCCGTTCGAGCAGCACCTGCCCTTCGTTCAGGAAGCCAGCGGTGCAATAGCCGCACTGGAACGAAAAGTGGGTGACGAACGCCTTTTGCAACGGCGTGAGTTCGCCGTCGCGCGCATGGCCTTCAACGGTGCGGATCGACTGGCCGTTGAACACGATGGCGGGAACGATGCAAGTGGGACTCGTGCGGCTGGTGCCGTCGGGGTTGTCGACGATGACGGCGCACGACAGGCACTGCGCGGCGCCGCAGCCGAACTTGGTGCCGGTCATGCCGAGCTTCTCGCGCAGGAAGTCGTTCATCGTCAGCTCGTCGCGCACTTCCACCGGACCGTGCGGCCGACCGTTGATCGTGATGCGTAATGTCGTCACGTAAGGCTCCCTCTGAGCATGGCGGGGGTGACCGGCAGCGAGGCAAAGCGGCGGCCGGTCGCGTCGAAGATGGCGTTGAGGATCGCCGGCACGACGGGAATCATCACCACTTCCGCCATGCCCTTGGGCTCGTCGCCCACCGCCACCGGCGGCAGTATCTCGGTTTCGAGCGTCGAAAGCGGCAGGTCCGACGCGCGCGCGATCACATACTGGCCGAGATTCCACTTGCCGTTGCCGGGGCCGTCCTCGTACAGCGGCAGCGTTTCGAGCAGCGCGTAGCCGACGCCCATCGCGAAGCCGCCCTGCATCTGGCCGCGCACGACCTCGGGTACCAGCGCGGTTCCGCACTCGACGACGCTGTAGGCGCGGGCGACGCGCAGGTTGCCGGTCGCGCGCTCGATCTCGACGCGAACGACGGTGCCGCAGAGCGACGAATAGCTCGTGCCGAACCGGTTGTTGCGGGTCGGCGGGAAGCGAACGTTGCGGCGGTCGATACGCTTGAACGCGCCGCCGCCCATCCGCACCGCGAGCGCGTCGATCCGCGCGGTCCACGGCCGGCCCGCGACGGCGAACGTGGCCTGCGACCACTCCCACCGCGAGAAGGCGTGGACCATCGCGCCGGTGACCAAGCCGCGCGCGTGCGCCTTCGCCGCCAGCGCGGCCAATGGCAGCGGCGGCAGGCTCGCCATCGTCAGCTGTCCGTCCTTCCAGCGCGCGGATTCCCATTGCGCCGCGCGCGGATCGGCGGCCGCGATACCCCACGACTCGAGCGCGGCGGGCCACAGTCCGAAGCGAAAGATGATGCGCGCGGCCTCGCCAGCGCCGTGGGTGCCGACATGGGCGCCGACGGAGGCGCTCGTCGGCGAGCTGATGTTCGGCACCCAGCGCGGATTGCGCGCGGCCGCGTCCTGTGTTGCCTGGTCCATCGTGTATGGATCACCGCTGCTCACGAGTCCGAGTTCTGCGTACATCTCGATCTGCGCGACGGCGACCTCGTCGGCAACCGCGCCCAGATGCAGCGCCGCGCGGTTGGCGAGTGCGGTGCCGATGGCGTTGCCCATCTCCACCGCGTCGCTGAACAGCGCGATGCGGCCGTCCGGCGTGAGTTCGACGCGCGCCTGCGAGCAGTCGGCGCCGCCGCCGTAGTCCTTGGTGACGCAGGCCACACCGGTGCCGACGAGGAGGCCCGGCTGCTGCTGCCCGCGCGCCTTCTCGGCGGCGCGCTGCGTCCAGATCGGATGCCTTTCGAGCTTGTCGAGGACCTCGGGTGTGCGCACGGGGCCAAAGTACGTGTTGCCCGCCAGCGTGCGGCCGTCGGTCGGCAGTGCGTTGCGGCGGCGAAAGTCGATCGGATCGAGCTTGAGCGCAACCGCCGCCTCGTCGATCAGCACTTCGAGCGCCGTCATTGTCTGCAACGTACCGTAGCAGCGCATCGAGCCCGCCGTCACGCCGCGTGAATGGATGGCCACCGTCGTGACGTCGACTTTCGGAATGTCGTAGATGCCGATCGCGCCCGTGGCAGCGACATCGGCCACGCTGACCGAATAGTTGGCGAGGCCGCCGCCATCCAGCACATGGTCGGCCGCGAACGCGCGGATCTTGCCGCTGGCGCGGTCGACGCCGATTCGCGACCGCATCGTGAATGCGTGTCGCTTGATGCCCCCCTGGAACTGCTGGTATCGATCGTGGGCGAGCCGGACTGGGCGACCGGGCAGGAATATCGCGGCCAGCGCGACGTAGAGCGGAAAGCTCGTATGGTCGCGGCCGCCGAAGCCGCCGCCGACGTAGGCGAACTGCAGGTTGATGTGCGCCGGTTTGAACGAAGCTGCCGCGCGGCCAAGCAGATACGCCACCGAGTCCGCGCATTCGAACGGCGACTGCACGCCGACCACCATCTCGAGGGATTTCCTGCCGGTGTCGAACCACGCGAGCCCGCCTTCGGGCTCGAGGAACATCGGGTCGATCGACTGCGTGGCGAACTCGCGGTCGAGCACCAGCAGGCCGGGATTGTTCGCCGCGAGCTCGGCGCGGATCTGGTCGCCGTAGAACGTTGCCTGCGCGTCGGCACGGCCGGTGCGGCTTGGCAGCGCCCACACCGGTGAGTCCGCCTTGCGGAACCGCACCGGACGCACCCAGCCCGCCTTCAGCGGCGAGTAGACGTCGGGTGCGCCGGGCGTCGCCCCGGCGACACGCACGAAACGATTGGAGCCGTACGGTGGCATCGCAACCGGCGGCGTCTCCTTGCCGAATTTGACGATCGGGGCGTCACGCAGCGCCACGCGCGCCTGATCGAAGGCATCGAACGACTCGAACAGCAGCAGCGCCACCGGCTGTCCGAGATAAAGCGGTGTCTTGCCGACCGGGCAGAAGAGATCGCCCCGATAGAACTCGGGCACGCGCACGCCGCTGCGCGCAACGTCGTCGGCGGTGACCACGGCCGCGGGTTTGAAGGCGCCGGTGAGCCGCGACAGGTCGATGCCGGTGTAGATGTGCGTCGCATCGGCGGCGCGCAGCAGCAGCGCATGCGCCGTCGTCGAAGGCCAGCCGGGCAGGTCCGCTGCGCGGAAATCGGAAGCATAGAGCTTGGCGCCGGTGACCTTGGCCATGCCGTCGATGCGGCCCGCACCCGTGGCCGACGGATTCCATCCTTGCCGGCCGGGCAACGTCTCGCGCGCCGCGAACGTCGGCTCGGTCGCTGCCGCGAGTCGTGAAACGGTCAGCGCAATGCCGCTCGCCGTCACTGCCTTGACGAATTCTCGTCGCGAAAATTCCATGCGGGTGCCTTGTCGTTTAAGGTGTCGGTCGTGGACGAACGGGGTGCGGCGCGCTGCCTGCCGGCGAGGCAAACTGCATGCATGCCGCGGTGCTGCATCGGCGGACGATCGGGCGAGCGGTGGAGTGGTCGCGGACGAGTGTGGCGGGCCGGTGCGTACGCGATGTGCGGCCCATGGCTCGGGTTCGGGTCACTGTGGCCTGTGTCGACATTTCAAATCGTGGTCCGGTACTCCGCGCGGGAGAGCCGTCACGGGAATGCATTGCACGCGAATCGGCAACGGCCGGCGAACTCACGCCGACGCGCATCTTATGTGTTCGCGATCGGGGCCACAAGCAATGTCTGTGCCGTGTACTCGCGACGCGCATCGTCATCCCACGTGACGGCCATCTGCTCGACGTCTTCGATGGTATGGAACTTGCGTCCGGTGCGGGTTTGCACGCGGTTCCGCTTGCGCGGGACGCGCCCGATCACCACGGAGACGATTGATGAAACGAGTATTGCTGGCAACGGCGCTGATGACGCTGTACGTGACCTCGGGGTTCACGGCGACCACGGCCGCTGCCGCGGACCTGTCTCCCGATCTGAAGCAGATCGTCGGTACGCCGAGCCGCACCGCGGCGGATTACGCCACGCAGAACATCCTGCAGCTCAACAAGACGATGTTCGAGCTCTATGGCGACGCCGGCAGGATCTTCACGACGAACATCCGTGCGCAGCATCCGATCATCCTCGGGCTGTTCTCGGGAGCCGGTGGCCGCTTCATCCTCTATCGTCCGGGCCTGCCGCCACTCGAGGCGCCGTCGGTGCCGCTCGCCTACCAGCTGCTGAAGTCGGTCGGCCACAGCACGATGGCCGTCTCGGAAGTGGTGCTGCCGTATCTCGACAATCCGAACGACACGTCGTGGAAGGGATCGATGCTGTCGTATCGCAGCCGCATGCAGTCCGCGCTCGACACGCTGCCCGCGCTGCCGATGCAGGCCGACTGGCGCGAGAACAACCGCCTCATCCTGCTGAACAACGTCGCGTTCATGGACGATTGCGTTGCGAAGGGCGTGATCTCGTATGCGTCGCTGCAGGCATTCGCGAGAAAGCAGGCGCCGCTGCTGAAGCTCAATGTCGAGTGGGCCGCCGAAACGCAGGTCGCCCACTGGATGACGGTGCTCGCCGGCTGGAAGAAGATGATCGGTGCCGACTGGGACAAGACCTACGCCGCCAGCAACACGATCTACGTGGCGCGGCAGAACAACGTGCTGTACAGCGTGCTCGCACAGTTCTTCGGCCCCGAGGCGCTCAACAACCGGCTGATCCTGATCGAAACGGTGTCGTTCACGACGACGCCGGAGGACATGCTCGAGTCGCTGACGCGCATCGTGGCCGACCGCTCGGTGGGTGAACTCTTCTTCGGCAACTACTACCTGATGGACTACGAGTTGATGGGCGGCAGCGCGCGCCGTGCGATCGTCGCCGAGAACGTGAAGCGCGGCACCACGCCGTTCCTGCCGCCATCGGTACCCTTCGGTTCGCGGCAATGGCCGATGCTGGTCACGCCGGGACCAGGCGCGGCGACGATTTACGACCTCAAGTGACGACGGAGCACGTGTTCGCCGCCTGAACCATCGCACGGCGCCGCGAATCCCGGGGAGGGACGCGCGGCACCGCGTTTCATGTGCTGCGCGCGCTGTCGACCGCGGTCAGCGCCATGCGCGGCCTTCGGGGGGTGATCATCTCCGGACCTCCGCAGACCTTGGGCATCGCCCTCCAGTGTGCGCATCTTTTGGGGTCGCGCCGACGATTGCAGGCGCGGCCCTGCGCCGCGCGCGCGGGCTAGGCGATGCAGGCGAATACAGCAAGCGCGATCACCAGCGCCAGGAACTGCCACCCCGGCCGCTCGGCATCGTCGTGGTTGCCGTGGGTGGCATCATTGATGCCAATGTGCGCATCATCGACCTTCGTCACCATGGAGCACCTTCGCCTCGTTGTCGGAACGCCCCTTCAGGCGGCGACCGGTGTCGCGGGAGCGCGGGCGTCGTCATTGGGCGATTGTGGGCGTTTGCCGGACGCGCACCTTGATCGCGGGCAATTCATGGCGCCGGCCGGGGTTCAAAAGCAGGCGGCTGGGGGCCCGGACGGCAACGCCAGAGGGCGCGGGCCTGGAGGCGCCGTCAAAAAAAGACCCCCGCATCGCTGCGAGGGCAATCCCGCAAGCTGCGCGGGAGGGGAGCGGTGCGGGCAGTACCGATCGAGCGGCTACCCGGCAATGAGGCCTCTAGTCCCAGGTGACGACCACTAGAGCTTCCCCACCTCGAAGATCGGCCTTCAGGTGCATTGCCGTGCGCGCCTCCACGCAGGCGGGGCGAATTCCCACGACGCCCACGCGATGCCGTCGTGCGGACCCTCACGTAGCTCCGGACGATGCGTCCGCCGGTGCGTAGACGCGCGACGCCTATCGCCCGAGGGTACGAAGGACGCTGCGTGGTGCCAAGCCGGATACGGCGTACGCGTTTACGCGTACGCGACGCCCTTACTCGCTCTTGTGCAATGAGGTTTCCAGCGACAGACGGATCAGGTCGGGAAGTCGCTCGACGTCGAGCTTGTCCATCAGTCGCGCCTTGTAGACCTCGACGGTGCGCGGGCTGATGCCCAGTTCCTGCGCGACTTCGCGGTTGTGGCGACCGTCGACGACCAGCGCCAGCACCTGGCGTTCACGGGGTGTGAGCCGCGCCAGCCGCCGATCCGTTTCCGCCTGACGAGCTTGGGTCGCTTCGGTCGCCTCGGCCTGTTCGGCGGCGTTCTCCAGCACCGACAGCAGCACGGAGTCGTCGATGGGTTTTTCGATGAAGTCCAGGGCGCCGGCCTTCAGCGCGTTGCGGGCGGACGCGGCGTCGCCGTGCGCGGTGACCATGACGATCGGCCAGCGCAATTCACGCGCCGCCAGTTCGGTCTGCACTTCGGCGCCGCTTTTGCCCGGCATCCGCAGGTCGAGCAGCACGATCGCGCTGTTCAGCGCGGGGTCGAGTTCCGCCAGGAACTGCTCGCCGGAGGCAAAGGACTTCGACGAATAGCCGTGCAACCGCAAAAGCAGGCACAGCGAATCGGCGACGGCGTGGTCGTCATCGACGACGTAGACAAGGGGTCGCACAGGCATGAACGCTCGCTCCAGCGAAAGAAAGGAATCAACGCGCAACCGGAAGAGTAAGGCAAAACGACGCGCCGGTGGCAGATGGCTCGAGCCACAGCCGTCCGCCATGCGCCTCGACGATCGTGCGGCTGATGGCGAGGCCGAGCCCCAACCCCTGCGTCTTGCTCGTGGCGAGCGGCTGGAACAGCGTCGCCATCATTTCCGGCGCGACGCCAGGCCCGTCGTCGGCGGCCATGAGCATCACGGAGTCGCCGCTCGCGGTGGCGAACAGCCGGATCGTGCGGCTGCCGGCATTGCCCTTCATCGCGTCGATCGCGTTGGCGATCAGGTTGTGCAGCACCGTCTCGATCTGGACGCTGTCGCCGGTAACGTCGGGAAGCCCGGGCGAGGCGTTGACGACCATCGTGACGCCATGGCGGACCGCGCGTGCGCGCGCCGCGTCGGCGGCGGCTTCGAGCAGCCACACTGGCGACAACCGCTGCTGGCGCACGGAGCCGCTGCGGACGAATTCGCGTAGCCGGCGCACGACGGTGCCGGCGCGATTGGCTTCGGCCACGACCTTTTTCATCGTCGTCGGCAGTTCCCGTTCGGGATCGCCGCGTTCCAGCAGCAGCTGGCACGCGCGCGTGTACGATGCTATGGCCGACAGCGGCTGGTTGAGCTCGTGCGCGAGTGTGGACGCCAGTTCGCTCGCGGCCGCGGCGCGCAGGCTGCGGTCGAGTTCGAACTGCTTGTCGCGCAGCTTCTGTTCGGCGGACCGGCGCTCCTCGACGGTGACGCCGAGGAACAGTCCCGTCAAGGCGAGCGCGAGCATCAGGAACTGGAAGTCCAGGACCTCGCCGGGCCTGTGGCCGCCGAACAACAGCGCCGCGATAAGGCCAATCTGGACCAGGAGCGCCGCCGCGGTGGTGCCGCCGACGCCTCGCCGCATCGCGATCCAGACGAGTGGCAGGAACAGCACGTAGAAGAGCTTCAGCTCCTCGCCCATGCCGGACCCGAACACGACCCACAGCGCGAAGAGGATCGATGCGATCTGCAGCACCGTTTCCCACCAGCGCACGTGCGACTTGGCCGAGCGGGTGCGCGTCGCGGCCAGCAGCACCGGCGTCGTCACGATGATGCCGATCAGGTCGCCGATCCAGAACTGGGCGATGCTCTGCACGAGCGTTGCGGCGGAAATGATGCCCGCAGCAACGAACAGGCCGATGTACAGCACGGCGAAGATGAGCGTCGTTACCGCGACGGTGCCGGTGAAGACCGTGGCGTCGCGCAGCGTGGCGAACCCGTCGTTGAAGCGCAGCGGGCCGCGCAGCAACGCGGCCATGGTCGCGTACCCGGCGGTCAGCAGCGCGCACGCCACCACGATGACCGGCCACGGCGCCGGCACGCCGCGCACCAGCACTTCGGCGCCGAAGGTCGCCACGAAGAGCCACGGCGTCATCCGCAGGCCGAAGCGCAGCAGCAGGAACAGCGACAGGCCCGCCGGCGGGTTCCATGGCGTGATGCCGAGAGGACCCAGCGGGTCGATGTAGCTGACCCACTCGAGCGCGATGTAAAGCACGAGATAGAGCGCGACAAGCGGCGCTCCGTGCGGTAGCGGAAGGGAGTACGTACCGAGTCGTAGTGCGGTCATCGCGAATGAGCCGTCGCCAAGGGTCGCCTGCCGCCATTGTCGGCGAAGCCAAGCCGCCGTCCAATGCCGGCGGCGGCGGCGTTAATCCTGCAGGCCGCCGAAGCGCGTATGGAACGCGGGACTGGCCGGCGGCAGCACCTCGCCGTTGGTCGCCAGCGTGGCGGCCAGGTGGCGCTCGGCGCAACGGTGCGTCACCCGGTAGAAGTCACGACACAGCGCGTACGCGGCGGCGCCCGGCCAGTCGAGCGGCAGCAGCGCGGCGGGCAGCAGCGGGTCGCGCAACAGTACGCGGCGGTAGGCGTGGATCAGCATCGTGCGCACGATGAAGCATTGCGCGGGGTCGTGGTCGCCGCCCGTGCGGAAGCGTTCGATGACCGCGCCAAAACGCTGCAGGAAGCGGCGGTAATCAGCCGCGAGGCCAGTCAGGTCCCACGCGCTGTCGACCGCGGCGGCGAGCGGCCGCTGGTCCGGGAGATCGCAGGCCTCGGCGACGACGACATGGCCCGCCACCCCCGAGGTGACCAATACCGACGGCAGCTCGCGGCCGGGTTCGCCGGGACGGATGAATGCATTGCCGGCCAGTTCGCCGAAGCCGGCCCAATGCAGTTCCTCGCGCAGCGCGCTGCGCTTTGCCGGGGGCACCGCGTTGACCAGGACCAGTTCCCAGCGCCCATGCCAGTCGTCGGCGGGGCGATCGTAGATGCGGTGGTGGGCGTCGTCGAAGCGGCGGGCGCCGTCGCGCGTCAGGCGATAGCGGCTGACGCGGCCGTGGCTCGCGCGGTCGAGCCAGCCGTCGCGTGCCAACCGGAAGACGCTGGTGCGCACCAGCCGGTCGTTGATGCCGAACGGCGCCATCAGGCGGATGAGTCCGGACAGCCAGACGCCGCCGCCATGCGGGGCGAGCGAGTCACCCCAGACGGTGACAATCAGCGACTTGGCGCGCGGCGGTTCGGCGGCGAGCGTCCGCTGCACCCAGCGGGCAATCGCGGGATCCGCCGCGGCGCTCACGCGGCGGCCTTCCGCCTTGTTCGGCGAACGGCGGTTATTCGCCTTATTTGATACAGTGCGTGGTTGACTCATCGTAAAACTGTATCATATGATCCGACGCTTGTGCCACCCGCCAGGCGACGGGACAAGCGGCGTTTTTTGGAGAACCCATGTACGCGCAACTGGTCGACACCGGCTCGAAGGTCCTGCGTTCCCTCGCTGAGATGACGCCGGAGGAGCGCGCGTTTCAGACGCGCATCGATGCCGACGTAAAGGTCGAGGCGAAGGACTGGATGCCCGATGCCTACCGCCGGACGCTCGTGCGGCAGATTCAGCAGCACGCGCATTCGGAGATCGTCGGCATGCTGCCGGAGGGCAACTGGATCTCGCGGGCGCCGACGTTGAAGCGCAAGGCCATCCTGATGGCCAAGGTGCAGGACGAAGGGGGCCACGGGCTCTATCTGTATGCGGCGGCGGAGACGCTCGGCGTGTCGCGCGACCAGCTGATCGCCGACCTGCACGCGGGCAAGGTCAAGTATTCGTCGATCTTCAACTATCCGACGCTGTCGTGGGCGGACATTGGCGCCATCGGCTGGCTGGTCGACGGCGCCGCGATCATGAACCAGATTCCGCTGTGCCGCTGCTCGTACGGTCCGTATGCGCGCGCGATGATCCGCATCTGCAAGGAGGAATCGTTCCACCAGCGGCAGGGTTACGACGCGCTGCTGGCGATGATGGGCGGCACGGCCGAGCAGACGGCGAT
>JBDTNR010000009.1:0-19050 GCA_039933655.1 Betaproteobacteria bacterium
AGTGGCCACGCCGACCACCAGCGCCGCGATGACGGCGTACCGCGGACGCAGCCGCCGCGCGACCAGGTAGGTGACCAGCATCGCGATCGTCAACGCGAACTGGCTCTGCATCGCGACGAAGATGTCGAGGCCGAAGCGCAGCAGTACGCCGGCCAGCATGCCCGACGCCAGCGACAACGGAATGCGGCCGATCGCGCGCTCGAACCAGCCGCTGAAGCCGGCGACGGTGATCAGCGCGGCCGAGACCAAGAACGCGCCGATCGCCTCTGGCAATGCGACGCCCGCGGCACTGGTGATCAGCATCGCCGCTCCGGGCGTCGACCAGGCGGTGACGATCGGCGCGCGATAAACGAGCGACAGCGCGATGCAGGTGACGCCCATGCCGAGGCCCAGCGCCCACATCCACGATGCGATCTCCGGCGGTGACGCGCCCAGCGCCTGCGCGGCCTGGAAGACAATGGCCGCCGAGCTCGTGAAACCGACGAGCACCGTGACGAACCCGGCGATCGCGGCCGACAGCGAGACATCGGCGCGCCACGAAGCGCCGACGGTGACCGATCGCGGCACGCGTCAGCGCGGTGCCACCGCGCCGGCCTGCGGCCAGTCGCTGTCGCCGATCCGCTGCAGCGTCATCTGGAAAAAGCGCACCGGGTCCTTGCCCGGCGCGATGCGATCGCCGACTTCGTTCCACGTGCCGTCCTTGACGATCGCGGTATAGCGGATCGTCACCTGGCCCGCGGGGATCTCCCACGAAAAGCCGTCGCTCGTGCGCCGGACCACGTAATCGCCGGTGTAGCCCATCGCATAGGCGCGCATCGAATAGGTCTTGCTAGCGACATCGTAGGAGATCACGCCCAGCGCGTTGAAGGACGTCTTGCCGTCCGGCTCGTAGCCGCGTCCTTCGAGCACTTTCACGGCGCCGCCGAGCAGCGGGCCGATGCGCTCGGTCTGCGTGATCGCATGGGTGGCGCCCGAGGGCAGCACGGTGGTCGCCGGGCCGCGCCAGACGCCGTCCATGAACGCGAAGCTGGCCATCGCGTCGCGCTGTGCCGCCTGCAGTGTTGCCGGGTCGGGACGCTGCTGCGCGAGGGCGGAGACGGCGAATGTGGCGGCCATCGCGCCGATCATCCAGCGGGCAAGTTGCAACGTGCGCATGGCGTTCTCCTTCAACGGTGGATGGCGGGCGCTACTCGACCAGGGTGCCGCCGAAGGCGATCCGGCCGGCGGCGGCCGGCGCATATTCGACATGGACGCGCGCGGGCGGGCGCTGCAGGATGCGCGCGATCGCCTCCGTCAGCGCGGCGATTTCCACCAGCAGCGTGCCCCGGTCCGGCAACTCGCGGCGGGTGACGGTGACGAACACCGGCCATCCGTCGGGTGCCACTGCTGGCGCGCTTTCGGCGTAGTGGGCGGCGGCGAGCATGCGCAGCCTCACCCAGGTGCCCCCCGGCGCCGTGCCGAAGATGGGTCCGGCGGCGTCGGCCACCGCTTGCGCGAGCGACGGCGGTGGGGCGTTGTCCGGACCACCGACGATTTCGATATCCACGATGGGCATGCTGGTACTGGCGACGGTCGCGAGGGACTCCAGAATACCGGCTGCGCGGAGCGGCGGGAAGCCGGTCGCGACGCCTCGACAGCGCACGCAGCCGGGGCGGCCGGTGCTAGAGTGGGCGGATCGCGCCCGGCATTTCGCGCTCGGACGAGGCGATTCCCCGACCTCGCCGGCGGGGCCGGATGAAGCAGCCTTTCCCGGAAAGTGTCGGATGAATTTCGCGTGGCCCCAGTATCTCTGGTTGCTGCTCGTCGTGCCGGTGCTCGTCGCCGCGTACGTCGCCGCGCTGCGCCGGAAGAAGACGGCGGTGCGGTACGCCAACCTGGGACTCGTCAAGGACGCGATCGGCCCCGCGCAGCGGTTCCGCCGCCATGTGCCGCCGCTCCTGTTCCTGCTGGCGATCATGGCCGCGCTCGTCGCCGTCGCGCGGCCGTCGGCCATGGTGACGCTGCCGTCCGACGCGCGCACCATCATCCTGGCGATCGACGTGTCGCTGTCGATGCGCGCCACGGACGTCGAGCCCAACCGGATGATCGCCGCGCAGAATGCCGCAAAGACGTTCGTGCAGGAGTTGCCGAAGGACATTCGCGCCGGCATCGTCACGTTCGCCGGTACCGCGTTGCTCGTGCAGCCGCCCACGCAATCGCGCGAGGACCTGGTCGCGGCCATCGATCGCTTCCAGTTGCAACGGCACACGGCGATCGGCAGCGGCATCATCGTGTCGCTGGCCACGCTGTTCCCGGACGAAGGCATCGACCTCGAGCAGGCGCTGTTCGGCAACGGCTTCTCGTCGCGCGACAGCTCGCGCCGCAATGCGCCGGAGCGCGCGCCCAAGGCCGAGAAAAAGCCGGTGAAGGCAGTGCCGGCCGGGTCGTTCAAGTCCGCCGCGATCATCCTGCTCACGGACGGCCGCCGCACCACCGGTCCCGACCCCATGGACGCAGCGCGCATGGCGGCCGACCACGGCGTGCGCGTCTTCACCGTCGGCTTCGGTTCGGCGGGCGGCGGCGCCGTCGACATCGACGGCATGTCGATCTTCATGCGCTTCGACGAGGAGACGCTGAAAGGGATTGCCGGAATCACGCAGGCCGAATATTTCCATGCGGCCACGGCGACCGACCTGAAGGCGATCTACGAGGGGCTCAACTCGCGCTTCGCGCTCGAGCGTAAGGAGACGGAGATCACCGCGCTGTTCACCGCGCTCGCGGCGTTGCTCGCCGTTGCCTCGGCCACGCTGTCGCTGCTCTGGTTCAACCGGATCGTCTGACGCGATCCCGCGGGCGCACGAGCAGCGGCATCAGCGCGAAGCAGCCGAGCAGCGCGACATAGACCAGGCCCGCCACCGGATCACGCGTGTCCAGATAGTCGGCCAGCGTCGTTCCGCGCACGGCCAGCACGACGGTAAGCTCGGTCGCCACCAGCAGCGCGACGGCGAGGGCGCCGACGGCCAGGGAGGCGAACGCGGTCGGCGCCAGCGCGAAATGCCGGGTGACGAACCGCGCCGCAATGATCACCACGACCAGCATGACGGGCATCTCGAGCAGCTCGGCGGTGCGCTCGCCGATGCGCGGCACCAGCAGCAGCACGCGCGCGGTTCCGAGCACGAACCCCGCGCCGAACGCGAGCGCATAGTAGGCAATGCCGGCGGCGATGACGGGCCACCATCCGCCGGCCGCCGCAGGTGCAGCCGGCGCGCCGCGCATCACCGGACCGCCGCGACGCTGCGCAGGAAGCGCGTGGCGTCCGCGGGCCGGCGCAGCTCGAACCACGCAAGCCCCGGAAAGCATGTGCCTGCCGCCAGCGCGCAATAGTCTCGCCGGCCACGCGCATGCGACGTGATGACCCACCACAAGATCGATTCGCGCGACGTGAATGCGCGCCACAGCGATTCGCGGTTCCCGGAGAAGAGCACCTCGCCGGTTACGCCGCGGGCGACGGTTCGCCGCAGCGAGCGCCCGAATACCGTCGCGAAGCCGTAGTTCAGCCACACGAGTGCCGTGGCGCGCGGCCACACGATGTCGCGCGTGCGCCGGTAGTTGCCGTCGACCACCCAGCGCGGCCCGCGCGTCGCGGCGTCGACATCGTGCAGGAAGTCCGCTTCGGAGCGCGGCTGCCACCGCGGTCCCCAGTACAGCGCGTCGAGCTGCACCCATGGCGCCGCGAAGGCGGCGGCGAGCGCTTGCGCAAGCGTCGACTTGCCGCTGCCGCTGCAGCCGACGACGACGACCCGCGCCAGCGCCGCTGCGGTCGGATCAGTCATTGCCGCGGGTCGGACGAGCGCTTGCGCTATCCCTTGGCCCACTTCTGCAGGAAGAGGGAAAAAGCGGCGGCGCCGACCCAGAACAATCCCACGATCGGCATCTCGGAGATGAACGCCCAGATGACCGCGTTGATGAGGCAAAGCGTCACCGCGAAGAGGCAGACGAAGATGTTGGCCATGAGTTCTTGAACGGTGCTGCGCTGCGCAAAGGGTCATGGCCGGCTCCTGGCCTGCGATCTGCGCGCAAACCGGAAAAGAGGACGGCCTTACCTGCCGAGCACGATTATAGGGGACGCGGACGGACGCGCAGCACGGCATGACGTACGGTGCCCGGTCGCGTCGACCCTTAAGGGGCTGCCGCGTCACGTCAACGGGGCCGCGTCCGCTTCATGACGGCTTCACCCGGGACGGCGAGAGGGGTGTCGGCGACGGGCCGCCGCCATTCGCGGCGCAGGAGGCCGTAGAGATCGGTGTCGGAGATCTCGTCGCCGACCACCCAGCGTTCGCGCAGCTGTCCTTCCCGGACGAAGCCGAGCCGGTCGAGGGTCCGCGCCGAGGCGGCGTTGCGCGGGTCGATGTCGGCCTCGAGGCGGTTGAGCTCGAGTTCGTCGAACGCGAAGGCGAGCAGCGTCTGCAGCGCGTCGTGCATGTAGCCCTGGCCCCAGTGCGCGCTCGCCAGCGCATAGCCGATCTCGGCGCGGCGGCTGCCGCGGACGAAGTGAAACAGTGTGCACGTGCCGATCAGCGCGTGGTCGCGGTTGCGCTCGACGCCCAGCTGGAGGGCCTGCCCGCTCCGATAGCCGGCGCGAATGTCGCGCAGCTGGGCATCGGCTTCGGCGACGGTGGCAAATGGCGGCCGGCTCCAGTAGCGCATCACGACGGGGTCCGAAAAAATGGCGAAGAACGCGGGAGCGTCCGCCAGACTGAGCGACCGCAGCGTCACGCGCGGACCGGCCAGCGCCATGGCGCCGAAGGGTGACGGACCGGCGCGCGTCGCGCTGCTGCCCAGCCGGCGCGCGGGGGGGCTCACGTCAGCGAAAATGCGGCGGGATGCGCGTGCGGCCACAGCACCGTGTAGCGGCCGCTCCCCATCGGGCGCGCGGCGGCGATCACGCCGTCGAGCAGCTGCGCATCGGTCAGGAACGGTTGCAGGCGGCGGAACGTCGCCTCGGCATCAGCCGTGGCGATGTGGATGTTGCGGGCGTCCGCACCGATCTCGTGTCCGTCCAGGTCCTCGCCGACGGCCAGCATCTCGAAGAGTGCGTTCTCGACCTCGAGCAATTCGTCCAGATCCTCCACGGACCGCCCCCGGAACTGGAGGACCAGGTCGAACGTTGCCATCGGACCGCTATTGCAGCGCGATGTCGCCGTCGAACGTCGCGCGCAGCTTGAGCCCGGCCACCTCGAGCGTCATGGTCGTCGGAAACGATTCGGTCCCGGTGATGGAGCCGTCCGCGATGGCGGCGGCGACGGCGCGTTCGATCTCGCGTTGCGAGTTGACGCCGACCAACTTCAGAAACTTGCGGATGCTGAGATTGAAGGTTTCCTCGTCCATGGCGCTCTTCCTTCCGGTACCTGAAAGCCGGAAGTGTCGCACGGCGCACGCGCCTGGGTACAGCGCGCACGCAAGGCGTGGGTGACCGCTAGAAGGGGTCGAAGGCGATGCCGTTGCGCTTCAGCTCGCCGACGATGAACGATTTCCACGCGCCCTCCGGTACCCACACCGACGTCACCGCTTCGTAGGCGCGCTGCGGGTCCTCCCGGCGGGCGATCGCCAGGTAGAGGAAGACCATCGACGATGCGCGCAGGTTGATCTGGCAATGCACGAGCACGCGGTGCCCGGAGAGGCCGCGCATGATACCGGCGAACGTCTCGTAGTCGACGCTGGTCGGATGGTCGAAGGCGATCGGCAGGTTGACGAAGACGAGCCCCTGGCGGGCGACGATCAGCGGCTCGTCGTGGACGGCGTCGGAGACCGTCGGCGGCGCCAAATAGACGACGGCGTCGAAGCCGCGGGCTTTCAGTCCCTCGAGCCATGCGGGCGACGGCTGACCCGATGTCGCGATCCGTGCGCTCGCTTCGACGAAGTTCGCGGGCGCCGTGGGCTGCGCGAGGATGGGCGCGCCGAGCAGCATAGTGCCGACGGCGCACCAGCGGATGATTCGGCGCAGCGCGTCCCGTGGGCAGAAAGGCGCCGTCAGCATGCGCGTTCGCACCAGCACCGTCGGCAAAGACGCCATCAGCCGCGATGGCCGAGCAGGCGCGCCGGCAGGAACACCAGGCTCTTCACGAACGCGAACAGCGCCGCGATGATGACGCCGGCAAGCCGGAACGGCAGCGCGATCAGCCAGATGAGCGGCGCCAGGACGAGCACCAGTATCGCGACCGGCCACGCCAGCACGAGCAGGATGCACCAGCCCACGACCAAGATCAGCGCTTTCACTCGAGACTCCTTGCACACGATGTGCGAGGGGATTGGACCGGCCGGCGGCGTCCCGGTCAATGGCGCCGGGACGAAGGGCGGCGGAGGCGCGACCAACCCCGCGTGGCAACGACGGAATGCGGCGTTAGGCGAGCGCGACGGCGACGGCCGCGACGTAGCACGCCAGCGCGACGGCGACGCTGCGGAAGGGAATGCTGAACCAGTAGGCCTTGCCGAGTGCCACGAATCCGGCGAGCATCGCCAACCCGACCGCCAGCAGGAATGGCGAGCCGAACAGCAGCGCGGGCGCGACCAGCGCCAGGTAGCCGTAGACCAGTCCGAACAGCAGCGCACCCATGCTGTGGCTGGCGTTGAAGCCCACCCACGCCTTCCACATCGTCGTATCCCGCGTCAGCACCGGCGATACGCGCTCCATCGCCGCTTTCAGCTCCGGTTCGCGCGGCGTAAGCTTCGGTCCGCGGAACGTGTAGAGCAGGTGCACGGCGCCCAGCAGCAGCACAATGCCGGCGGCGGTCGCCATCAGCAGCCGCGCCGTCATGGCGTGGACCGCGCGTCGTCGCCTGCCCAGGGGTCGTACGTGCCGAACGCCCACACATGACCCTCGCAATCGCGGCACGAATAGCCGCGGCCGCCGTACGGCTTGTCCTCGAGCGGAATCAGGATCTCGGCGCCGGCCGCGAGCGCGCGCGCGTAATGCGCGTCGGCATCCGGTACATGGACGATGACCTCGTGCGTGCCGGTGCCGCCCACGTCACGCGGCGACTTGCACCACGCCGGAAAGGCGTAGGTCTCCGCGGACGACAGCATGATGCCGCCGTTGTGCAGCGTCAGGTGCGCGTGGACGATCATGCCGTCGGCGCCGGGGATCACGGTGCGCGGCGCGAAGCCGAATGCGCGGCACAGCCACTCGATGGCCACTGGCGCGTCGTGATAGAGGAGGCCTGGCGTGAACGTCGGCGTCGTCTGCCGTTCGTCGCTCATGCGCGTTCCCGTGGCGGCAACGAAGGAGCGTCCATCAGGTCGCCCGCTGGGTGCCGGGCTGCACATTCAACAACACGTTCGACGCGAACAGGATCAAGCCGACGAGCACCGTCGTCGCGCCGACCGCCACGATCGGCATCGCGGCTTGGCGGCCGCTGAGCAGCATCCCGAGACCCACCATGAACACCGGCAGCGCCAGGTTGTGCAGCCAGAAATGAATGCGCGCGAGGCGTGTGGTGGCCGCCTCCGGATAGAGGTGGTAGACGATGCCGGCCAGCGCCAGCGAAGCCCAGCCGAGCAGTAGCAGGTGAGCGTGGACGGGCGCCAGCGTGAACTGCACGGTGATCCCCATGTACAGGCCGAGTCCGGCGCCGATGGCGAGGTAGACGACGGCGATTTTCAGAAAGTGCAGTCCCATGGGCTAGCTCCGTTTAGGTTAGGGGTCAGAGCGATAACGATCGGCCCGCTCCGACGAGGGCCTCTTAGGGGTCAGAGCGATAACGATCGGCCCGCTCCGACGAGGGGCATGCCGTCCCAACGTTTCGGCCGATCGTTATCGCTCTGACCCCTAAGAGGCAACGGGTTCCTGCGCCTCGAGTTCGGCCAGGTCGTCGGCACACCATTGCCGTTCGTCCTCGGGCACTTGCGCGTACATCTGCCGCGCCAGCGACTGCGCGGCGGCGGCGGCCTCCTGCTCGCCCGCGGCGCGCCGCGCGAGCGCCAGCACGGCGTAGGCAAAGAACTGCTCGAACGGCGGCGCGTCATTCGCGCGGCAGACGGCCACGCAGCGCCCCGCGCTGGCAATGGCCGGCGCGGGCTGTCGCGCCTTTAGCAGACTGCGCGTCAGGCGGTACTCGGCGCGTTCCTCCTCGAGCCACGTGCCGGCAAGCTTCCAGTATTCGAGCGCGCCTTCGGCGCCGACGACCATCCCGCGCGTTTCGTTGTCGTCGCGATCCATCTTTTGCTCGAGTTCGCAGGCCAGGTTGTTGCCGCCAATGGCAAGCGCGCGATGGGCGGCCGATCCCGCCGGCAGCCCGTCGCGCGCCTCCCGCAGCGCCGCTTCGTAGCAGGCGATCGCCTGCCGGAAGTCGGTGCGGCCGGCAAAGGCCGCGGAGGCGGTGGCGAGCGCCGCCACCCGGTCCTCATGCAACAGCGCGCGCAAGGCCGCGGCGTCGCCGCTGACAAACCGCAGCACGGCGATGTTGGTGGCGACGGCGACCGCGGCGGCCGCGTTGCCGGCATAGGAAGGCAGTCCGCGCAGCGCTTCGAGCAATGCGATGCCCCGCTGCCACTGGCCGAGGTGTTCGCCGAACACATGCGTGGCCAGACGCGTGAACGGTGCGATGTTCTCCGGCGCGGTCAGGAGCGGCAATGCCGCGGACAACCGGTCGGCCACCTCGTCCGTCCGCTCCGCGTGGTCATTCCAGGCCGTCTTGAGAAACGCATCGAAGGTCATGGGAGACTTCCTTGCTCAACGGCGGGGATCGAAGGGCGCCGCGCGGTCGATGGCGGCCGTCATGTACCGTTCCACCGTAGCGTTCTTCGGCAGCTGGCAGACGCCGATCGACGTTCGCGCATGCATGCCGGCCGCGTCTTGCACGGGGTGCAGGACATCGGATACGGCGTCGGCGACTTCGCTCTGCTGTGTGAAGTCCGGCGTGCACTCGATATACACATCACGTGTGCGGATCTCGCCGTCGAACGCGTGGCCGATGTCGGCGGCCACCCGCTGGAACCGCGCGTCGCGCGCGGGCGCAATCTCGATGGAGGACGGCACGGCGTGGGATCGCTCATCGTTCGTAAGCCTGCAGCAGCGTGTAGTGCTCCACCGTCGGGAACGGATCGTAGAAGTGGTGCAGCAGCGCCTTCCAGCGGGCGTAGTCGGACGAGCCGCGGAAACCCACCGTGTGCGCTTCCAGCGTTTCCCAGTGGACGAGCAGCAGGTGCCGGTCGGGCCGTTCGACGCAGCGCTGCAACTGGTGCGAGATGTAGCCGGGCATCGCGCTGATGATGGCGGACGCCTGCGCGAAGGCGTCCGCGAAACGCGGCGCTTCGCCGGCGCGCACGTCGAGATCGGCGACCTCGAGGATCATCGGTGCGGTCATTGCGCGTGGGCGACGGCCCGCCATGAGCTGCGGTCAGGCGCCATGGCGCTCGCGATGAATGCGCAGCAGTTCGGTCACGAGTATGCCCTCGATGCGCATGCCGTTGTAGTTGGCGTCGCTGATCGACACGTCGCCGAGGCAGGCATTGCGTATCGTCGCCCCGGTGAGCGCGACGTCGTCGAACTGGGCTCGGCGGAGGTTGACGTCGCGGAACTTCGCTCGCTCGAGGCTCGTGTCGACGAACTCGGAGTCGGCGAGAACGGCATGCTCGCTGCGATAGGTACCTGTCGGCAGGGGTGTGGGCATGGCGGTGTCCAGGAGTAGGCGAAAGCGGGCGTCCACTGGCGACGGCGCGCTGCGGGTGGTCACCGGCGGGCATGCGCCAGCCGGAACGCTACGCCGGGACGCGCTGCGGTGCAACCGGGTGCGCGATGTGCGGCCGATGCCGGCGGGCCCATGGGGCGACGTGCCGCCACGGACCTCATCCGCGCGGACCGGTGCGCCGACCCGCGTACTGCGCGCCGACGCACAGCAGCACGACGATCAGCAGCACGCTGTACTCAGCGCCATTGCGGCCAGCACCGACGACGAACCACCCGGCCTTGGCGTGGACGAGCGCGATGCCCGCCGCGTAGATCGCCGAGTACATGAGCGTCAGCGGGAACACCCAGCGGCCGAGCGCCAGCAGTGGCGTGCCGAGCACCTCCACGGCAGTGATCGTCCACGCAATCCACGGGCCCAGCGGCACGCCTTGCGCCGTCAGCCATTCGCCGAAGGGCGCGCTGCCGCCACCCAGCAGGCGCGACCAGCCGTGCGCGGCGATGAGTCCCGCCAGCACGATGCGCAGAATCGTCCAGCCGAGGGTGCTGCGCGATGCGGGCGTCATGGTCAGCTTCCCTTTGCGTTTTCAGCTGCCGTCGCCAGGCAGGTCGATGTACGCGCGATCGATCAACGGGCGTTCGTCGATCCCAAGGCGCGCGCGAACAGTGCGGCGACGTCGTCGACGGGTGCCCTGATCTCGATATCGCGAGACATTGCGTAGACGCGTGATTCGCGAGGTTCGCGCGCGCTAGCGGCGCTCGAATGCGAGCACGACGCAGTTCTGCTGGCTCGCGCCCTGCGGCACGATCGTCTGGCACTGCTCGCCCGCAGTCATCCTGGCGCGCATCGTTTCCTCCGCCTTTTCCTTCGGCCACAGGCCGAGCGATCGCTGCCGGCACATTTCCAGGTAGGCGACGGCGGCATTCTCGCGGTGCAGCCGCGACAGGCCGGAGGCGGTCATCGTCACCCCGGTGACGATCCGGGCCAGCGAGTTCTTCTGTTCCTGATCCTTGAACGACGTCGAATACTTGTCGAGCAGGCGGTTGATCGTCACCTGTTCCGTGCGGCCCGCCTGCAGAAGACCATAGGCCTCGCTGAAGAGGCTCGCGTATTGCATGCAGGCCTTCGCCTGCGGCGAGCCGGACTGGGCAAAGACCTGCAGCGAGGCAAGATCGGCCAGCGCGGGCAGGCTGACGATGGCAAGCGCTGCGGCGAACAACGTACGCATTTTTGGCCTTGGCAATGACGGAGGGCGAAGAGTTGCGCGGGAAGGCAAGTGCCAACGCCCGACTGCGTCACCATAGCCGTGCGCCGGCGGCGACGCAATGATGTCGTCGCGCATTGCCGCCGCCGGCGAGCGACACCGGGCAACTTGACCGTCCGCGGCCGAAGGGGCGACGATGGCGGCCCGACACGGAAACATTGGAGACGGCGATGGCGACAGGCATGCGCAATGCGGGCGAATTTTGCTGGATCAACATGATCACGCCGGATCCGGACGCGGCACGCGCGTTCTTCGGCACGCTGCTTGGCTGGACGTATGTCGAGATCCCGGGCATGGGCCACCGGATGCAGGTGGACGGGCGTGACATCGGCGGCATTTTCGATCTCGCAAGCCCCAATACGCCGCCGGGTACGCCGCCGCATATCGGCGTCATGGTGAAGGTCGACAGCGCCAATGCGATGGTCGAGCGCGTGGTGGCGCTGGGCGGCAAGGCGCTGCCTGCGTTCGACATCCTGGACCAGGGGCGGATGGCCGTGTGCTTCGATCCCAACGGCGCGCCGTTCGACGTCTGGGAGCCGAAGAAAAGCCACGGCATGGACGCCGACAGCACGCTGCACGGCGCGCCGAGCTGGTTCGAGACGATGACGAGCGACGTCGCCCGCGCGACGCCGTTCTATGCGGCGCTGTTCGGCTGGACATCGGAGGTAATGGCGATGCCGGGCGGGGATTACACGACGTTCAGGAAGGACGCGAACTACATCGCCGGCATGATGCGGATCACGCCGGAGATGGGGGAGATGGCGCCGCACTGGGGCGTGTACTTCACGGCAACGGACGTCGACGCGACGGCGCAGGAAGCGCAGCGCCTGGGCGCCACGATCTGCGTGCCCATGCAGGACATTCCGGGCGTCGGCCGCTTCGGCGGCATCGAGTCGCCGCAGGGCGTGTCGTTCTACATCATCAAGTACAGCCAGTAGCGCGGGACCCCGGAAAGGCGGGCGTTGGCGCCCGACAGATCGCGTCGCGTCAGCGGACAAACCGCAGCGGCGCCCGGGCGCGCGCCTTGGCCGCCTCTAGGTCGCGATCGCGCGGCGGCGCGTTCGTGGCCAGCGACGCGAGCAGCCGCGCCGAGGCTTCCGCGATGGTGTCGACCGCCGTGTCGAACGCTGCTTCATTGGCCTTCGAAGGCTTGTTGAAGCCGCTGATCTTGCGCACGAACTGCAGCGATGCGGCGTGCACTTCGTCTGGCGTGACGGGTGGAGCGAAATTGAAGAGGAGCTTGATGTTCCTGCACATGGTCCTGGCCTCGAGGAGCGTGACGGCGTGAATCGCAACGGCGTTCGTCGGGAACGCCCGACGCGGCGTTCCCGCGAGCGGAGCGCCGCCATCGCAGCGGAATATCTCTGGCTGTACCACTGCGCGAGCGCCGCGGGGACTCGCGCGCGGTAGCCGCGGAGAGCCTCCCGCTGGACGAGCCGAGCGGCAAGCGTAGCGCAGCGCGCGCTGGGCGCCTATCGGGGGCGCCTGGCTGGCGGCGGCGCAGTCGACGGGCCCGGTACATTCTTTCGCCCTCGGCGGACTGCTTCAGCCGGCCTTCGCGACGCCGGTTCCTTCGGGCGTGGCCGGCCATCCGAGCAACAGCACCCAGAACGTGTAGAGCCCCAGCGCCGTGCCGAAGGGAAAGGCGACGAGCTGCACGAGGCCGATGCACACCAGCGGCACGCGCGACCACGACTGGCCCCGCAGCAGCGCGATGCCAGCGATGATCTCCACACCCGTGATGACGAGCAGCGCGATGGCCACGGAGCGGCCGAACAGCGCGAGCAGTCCGGGAATGAACGTGCCGTCGAACAGCGGCGCCAGTTGCGCGGCCGCCACCCAGATGACAGCCACGCCGATCGCTGCGAACAGCCCGGCGACGACGTGCAGCCAACCGACGACGACCTGATGAACGCGCATTGGAGTTTTCGAGATTGATGGCAGGAGGAGGCGCGCAGCAGTATGACGGCAAGCGCCTGGCGGCAACGAGGATCCGTGCTTTCGGTCAAAGTGCCTTGCGAAAATACACGACGCGCTCGGACTCCTCGAATCCGAGCGCCCGATGCATGGCATGGCTCGAGCGGTTGTCGATCGCAGCATCCGAGGCGAACTCGGTGCTTCCGACCGCGCGCGCCCAATCTTCGGCCACGGCCACGAGCGCCCGCGCGACGCCGCGCCGGCGCGCCAGCGAGGCGACGTAGATGCCTTCGAGGAATGCGACCGGCGAGCTTCGCGTGCCGTTGACATAGTCGTGACGCAGCGCGACTTCGACGAGTCCGTGCGGCGTGCCGGAGGCCGCATATGCGATGAACTGGCCGAAGCGTTCCGGCGCTGCGCACAACGCGGCCATCTCGGCGAGATGCACGCCGGCGTCATGCCCCGGCCAGAGGGCGCTGCGCAATTCGAGCCAACCGGCGTGCGTGGGCGCCGTGCAGCGCTCGATCATCGGGCCCTCACAAGGACTCGTCCTGCGCACGGATAAAGCGCGCCGTAGCCAGCGCCGCGACAAGGCTCGGAACGGCAAGCACGAATATGGAAACGGGCAGGTACGCGGAGGGCGAGAACGGCTCGAAGCGGTAGATCAGGTATCCGGCGAAGGCGCCGAACATCGACGCGATGATGAGGCCGCGGCCGAAGTGCGCATTCGCATCGAACCAGATTTCGTCGTTGGCCATCGTTGTGCGCGTGCGATAGCCATAGACGCCATTGCGCGGGACCTTCCGCAGCGCCAGCGGAATGGCAACGGCGATCAGCAGCAAGGCGCAGGCGATGATCGTGATGAAGCCCTTGTCGTAGATGCTCATGGATTCCCGTCTTCCGTTGGACGTGCGGATACGCGCAGGCCGGATGGCTGTACGGGCGGCAGCGCAGAGACCGATCGGAGCAGAAAATACAACACCGCGGGTTCACGGTCCAGCGACGAGGCGTCCGGCCTTTCTCCGCCATGACCAATGCGGACGCCGCGGCACGGGCCGCGGGCAGGCTCGCCGGCGCGCGCATAGGCGCGATCCGCCGGGCGCCGCGCTGAAACCGCCCTGTTGTAGATGCCGAGGTTGCCAGTGCCGGAAAGGCCCCAAGAGCGTCGCCTGCTGGCCGTGCGCCAGCGTGGTTCCGCCGGCACTGGAGGCAGCGCTTATCAGGACGATTCTGCCCGTCAACGCACGTCCTCCTCGCCATCGTTTCCGGGCAGGACCAGGTAATCGGCGAACGACTCGAGCACGATGTCGGGAAAGGACTCGGCCACGGCGGCGCGCATTTGCGCGGTCGCGGCCGGATCGAGTGTCTGTGCGAATGCGCGTTGCCTCGTCGCCTCGTCGGGCCACTGCGCGTAGGCGTACCAGATTCCATCGTTGCCCCGATGCAACCGGGAGCCCAAGGACCTGCCATCGGTCCGCAACTGTTCGGTCCTGCGTGACCACGCCTCGACGAACGAAGGCTCGAGGCCCGGGTGGAGCCGGAAGCGATAGAGGACGATGAAGCCGGGACCGCGCTCGGTCACGATGCGCAAGCATGGCAGGGCGACCGCCTGCGTACACCGATGGACGTCCCGGCCGGGTACGCGCGTCGGCCCGTCGGGGCGAACGCCGCCGCCGCGGGTGGCGATGTCGAACGGATCATCGGGAAACCTGCCGGCTCACTTCGATGACCTTGCCGTCGCGGATGGTGAGCGTGGTCACGGTTTGCGGATCGCCGGCCGCCGGAAAGTATATCCAGCGCTTGACGGTCACCTTGGCCCCGCCACCGGTGTCCGTGGACTCGCTATCGGGTCTGCCGATCTTCATCATCACCTCGCCTTCGCTCATGCCTTCGCGAATGAACTTGCGATCGGCGGCGTCGGCCGCGAGGGCCGCCGATGCGGCAACGGCAAGGCACAGGAACGCTGCTTTGAGCATGGGAATCACGGTAATGTCTCCTTCGAGGATCGGACAAACGCGGCGCACCGCTGTTCATGGACACGCGAGAGCAGATCTACGCATTGCGGTGAGCACGTCGGGTCGTCATCGTATCGCGTGAACGATATGGCGCGTCGCAATCCGCGGCGTCTCGAACCAAAAAATGACACAATGGTCATCCGCACAGTTGCCTCTGGTTTTGCCGCCGCCGACGAACCGGGCCTTACGTTGGCCGCGACGACGGCGTATGCCGCAATTTATTGCACGACGGTGGGGATACCGAAGAGCTGAGTCGCAGGCCCGTTGGCAACACCTGCCGTTGTCACGCCGGTCGCCAAGACGATGGTCGTTGCCACTCCGCGCGTCGGCGAAGTCCCGCATCGGTGCATCGCCGTCTGCGCGCCGCGAGTCATTGTCGCGATCAGGGAGATGACTCCGGCGCAGCGTCCACCGACAAGCGCATCGTCATGAATACGCTGTTCGGATCCTCGATGTAAGTGCCGAAGGGTCCGCAAAAGGTGAAGCCAAAACTCTCGTAAAGCCGGTGCGCGGGTACGAATGCGTCCATCGCGCCGGTTTCGAGGCTGAGTCGCTCGTATGAACGCACCCTGGCGACTTCAACGATATGACGGAGGATGGTTCTACCTGCACCCTTGCGTCGGAGAGCGTTCGGGGTGCGCATGGACTTCACTTCGCCGTGCTTCGGGTCCAGTTCCTTGAGGGCGCCACAGCCAAGCAACACGGGTCCGTCCCAGGCCGTCCAGAACATGATCTCCGGCGTGCGGAGGCCGTCGAGATCGAGCGCATGAACGCTCTCCGGAGGCGACAAATCCTTCATGCTCTGCAGATGCTCGTTCAGCAGCGCGTGGACGGCGGGGCGGCAGAGATTGTCGACTTCGAGCTTCATCGGCGTGGATGGCGGCTCTCGCTAGCTTAGCGTATCAAGCGCAACGGCGGGCCGCCACTGCCTTGCGGACGCCTGCCCCATGTGCCGGCGAACCCGGATCAGCGCAGCGGCGGGCGGCAATCTCACCACGGGCTCGCGACTCGCGTCGGCAAGAACGCATTTGCCGGGAGGCTTCAGAGCATGAGCTGCCGGATGGAGCCGCAGACCGAAACCAGTTGCGGGCCATCCATGCGGCCGATGATCTGGCGGACGACCGACCCCATGACCTGCTGGACGCCTGCCAATCCGAGGTTCGCCGACTGTTCCACGACAAAACCCGGCTTGGCGCGCTTGAGCGGTTTCATGAAGTAATAGTCCATTCCGTTGCTCGTCAACTCGATGACCAGTTTGGCGAGGGCGTCGCGGTGGGCAGTGGCATCCTCGGCCTGTTCGAGCCCAGTGAGCAGCGTGAGTGTTTTCCTGCGCAGCGCCGCGGAATGATGGAAGCGAAGAAAAGGCTCGACCGGCACCGACGGCTTCGATGCCGGAGTGGGCGACCGCCTGCCCGTCGCGGGTGCTGCGCGTTTCGAAGTGGGGGCCATGTGCGTCATGATACGGCAGGGCGCGCGAAGGAAAGCGACTGTGCTCCTCGCCGGGGAATCGGAGCGCCACCAGGCGGCATCGACGCCTTGTGCGCGCGGCGTTGCATCGGGAAGGATTCGGCCCGATCAACCGCGAAGGGGCAGGGCGGCCCCTATGGCCATGAACAACCCGCCGCAAAACTGGTTGAAGCGCCGCCCGACTCGCCCGAGCCATGGATTGATGCGATGCGCCATGCTGGCGATGACCGCCTCCGTAGCAATCTCGATCACTGCGAACGTTCCGGCCATGATGACGAACTGGACGGCGAGACTTCGAACGGGGTCGATGAACTGCGGAAGAAAGGCAGTGAAAAAGAGCAGCGCCTTGGGATTCGTCAGTGCGGATAGCGCCCCCTGCCGGAACAGCGACCCGCCCGATCGGGGCTCCGCGGAACCCGTTGTCTCCAGGCCGATCGGCGGCGACCGCCACACCTCAATGCCGAGCCAGACCAGATAGGCACCGCCCACCCACTTCATGACCGTCAGCCACACGAGCGAGGTCATGAGCAACGCGCCGATGCCGAACATCGATAAGGCAATGACGGCGATGAATCCGAATGCGCCTCCGAAGATGGTGTACAGCGCCCTGCGTCGACCGTGCAGCGCCCCATGCGTCAGCGCAAGCAGCCCGTTGGGTCCGGGTGACAGGGAAAGCCCGGTGGCCGCCAGGAGGTAAATGAGCCAGGTGTCGAGGTCCATGGACTCGATGCTGACCCGCGCCATGGCACGGGTCAAGGCGAGAGGGCCGCCGCGGATCTGGTGAATTGGCGGGAGCGCCGAGCGATGAACGATGACGCCTGGCGTGCGGGTTGGCCGGCGGGTCGCGCCGATGCCGGCTCGGTCGCTGTCGCGTGCCCTCCCGTCCGGCCAGCGTTGGCGGTCGGCGGTCGCCCACGCGTCCGCGGTATCCGCGGCGAGAGAAACTCAATCCAGTACGAGCGCGTCCGTCCGGCGCGCGGTTCACGCTCGGCGCGCCACTGACTGAACGCATTCATGGAGCCTTCCGGGCCAGCAGGACCCAGAGGTACTCGGTTCCGAACAAGCCGCTCCCGGAATCCGGCTTGTGCATTGTCCGAACGGTGTGCACCTCGAGGTCATGAGACCAGATGTCGCGCAATTGAGCTTCGGTGTAGCCGAGACCGCCCCCGAGCGACCGACGTTCGTAGACCTCATGGTCGGAATAGCCACTTCCGCCCTCCGGTCGGAAGCAGGTCAATCCGAACCAACCACCGGGCTTCAGGGCCGAGGCAACCAATTCCACATACGTGCGGCGCCGGTGTGGCGGTATGTGATGAAAGCAACCAGAGTCGTAGACGAGATCATAACTTCCAGCCTCGTACTCGAAGTCGAAGACCGACTGGCATCGCAGGCGCACCGTCAAGCCGGCTTCTCGAGCCCGTTCCCGAGCCCAGTCGATCGCTTTCCGGGAGCAGTCCACGCCAACGACGTCAAACCCGCGGTGCGCCAGAAAGATGGCATTCCGTCCGTTTCCGCAGCCAAGTTCCAATGCCTTGCCTGGGCCGACCAGTGCTTCGTCGACCCACTGGACCAGACTCTCGTCGGGCGATGCTACGAAAAAAGGGCAGGGCTTCGCACGATCTTCGTAGAACCCGTCCCACCAGTCAGCTTCGCGGCCAGCCAGCAACGCGTCCAGCATGACCAGAACATCGTCTTCCGAATAGATGCTTTCGTTGACCATGCCTATCCTGCGGGGCTGAAGAGCACGAAATGGATCACGTGTGACGGGCTGCGCGTCGCTACGAGCGCAAGGTCAGACCTCGTCGGGCGCGATTGGACGGGGATCACGTCAGTGGCAGTGCCCGGAACCAAAGCACGACGGCAAGCCAGGCGCTGGTGTGTGCAACGGCGAAGAATAGTGCGAGGGTTGCACTGGCTCCAAGACAGTAGTTTCGATACCAGGTACGCCCGTTCGCGGATCTCGGCAGCGACCCCACCAGGAGAGCCATGACGACCGCGATCAAGGTGAATGTGATGCCCTGGTACAGATTCTCGGAAGGCAACCGCGGAAAGTAAAAGAACATGATGCGCGAGAGCACCGGGTCAACCAGCAGGAGAGCGGTGGTGACCATGAAGCGCGCATGTACTGCAGCGAATCGACGCCAATGAAAGCCCAGGCCGCATGCGGCTGCGAACAGCACTGCCACGGCCAGCGGGAGGTAGATGTAGATGCCCTCTCTCGCGAACACCTCTTCCGACATTCGGCTGACCCGAAAATGAGTGAGCAGCACGCCTGAAACAACAAAGGCCAGTGCGATGAACAGCGAGATTCGACCGCTGATGCGATGTGCGTTCCGGCAACCTCGAAGAATGAGCAACGGCTGGATGACCAGGACCAGCAGCCAGAGGCTTCCGAGAAGCGCGTGGGTGTGGGTGTAGCGGTCGATCGCAGACCAGCTCCTGGACAAGTACATCGGCCAGAACGCCATCGAAGCCAGCAGCAGTAGCGAGAGCGCAAGGAGTGCGACGGTACGAGGCATGGCCGATGGTGAGGCTTGACGCATCAGGCTGGCCGGCGGGCCGCGCCAGGACTCGCGACAAGCGAGCGGCATTGCGGCCCGTCCTGCCGGAGCGCCGGTTCAGGCGGCCGGCACATCGCGGTAGACAACGGCGAATCCGACGCCGACGACAAGCCCGATGACTCCAGACATCACGCCGAAGAGAAAGCCCTCCGGACTGAGCAACG
>JBDTNR010000010.1:0-18376 GCA_039933655.1 Betaproteobacteria bacterium
ACTTTGGCACTTCGATGCCGGATCGAGAAGGGGGCGACCATTCCATTAGTGACGTTTTCATTTCATGCCTGGCGCTTGAGTGGGCTCCAAAGACGCTTTAGTCCCCGCCTTAGCGGGGACGACGGCGGGTGGCATGACGATGCGGCATGGAAACGTGAAACAACTTACTGAAAGTTGACAACTTGGGAGTCGAAGATCCGATGAGCACCCCACGCACGACGGTTGAGCGCAGCACTGGACCCACCGAGCAGCGGACCGCGCCACGCGATACCGAAGCCGCGGCCCCAGGCGCCACGCCGCTCTTGCCGCACGAGCACGACGAGAACGCGGAGAGCGGCGCGCCTGCAACGGGCGTCAGTCGCCAGGCGGCCCGCGACGTGGCGGCGGGCCAGGTCGACACGGACAACTACACGCGCGTAAGGCAGGCCGCCGCGGCGGCCGCCCGCAAGGGGCGCCGCACGGCGTGAGCACGATCCCGCCGTACATCGGGACGACAGGGAGGGGGTAGAATCAGAGGTGCAGAACCGGCGAAGTTGCGACATCGTCGTCAACCGGACGTCCCGTGCCCGAACGTTCACTCCCGATCTCCGTCCGTCGCCGGCGCATCATCGCCGCTCTCGCGGCGTTCGCGGCCGCCGGGTCGGCCCGTCCGCAGTCAGGCTCCCTTCCCGCCGCCCTCACGCTCATCGTGCCGGCGCCCCCGGGCAGTTCCAGCGATACGCTGGGCCGGCGCGTCGCGGAGGCGCTGTCGACGATCATCGAAGTGCCCATCCGCGTGGAGAACATCGCGGGCAACGGCGGTGTCACCGGAACGAATGCGATGGCGGCCGCGCCACGCGACGGATCAGTGCTGGGCCTCGCCGTGAGTTCGCCCATCATCGGCGGCAAGCTGCTCTCGCGCAGTGCGATGTTCAATCCGAGCGAGGATTTCGATTGGCTTGGCATCCTCGGCACCTTTCCCAACGCGATGGTGCTGTCGACGCGGTCGAACCACACGACGCTCGAGCAGTGGCTCGCGGCCGCGCGCCGGGCGAGCACGCGGCTGCCGTTCGGAACACTCGGCACCGGCACGGCCGGCCATCTCGCGGGCGCGTACCTGCGCTTCGAGCAGAGCGCGAACCTCGTGCACGTGGCCCTCGACTCCCTCGACGAAGGCTATGCGCTGCTGTCCGACGGCCGCCTCGACGTGCTGTTCGACGGCGTCCCCAACGCGCTGGTGAAGATGCCGCGCACCGGCCATCGTATCCTGGCCGTCACGTCCGCCAGCCGGCTGCCGACGCTGCCGGACGTGCCGTCGTTCGGCGAGCTGTGGCGGCAGTCGTTCGTCGTCTGGATCGGCCTCGTCACACCTAAGGGTGTGCCGCCCGCGACGTATTCGCTGATCGCTTCGGCGGTGGCCGTGCTGTTCGCCGAGCCGCGCCACGCCGATACAATGCGCGCGGCCGGGCTCACGTACCTCGGCCTGTCCGGTCGCGGCACCCGCGCGTTCGTCGAAGAAGAATTCCTGCGCAGTGCCAGGCTGATCGCGAAGCTCAACGACGAAGGCCAGCGCCAGTGACAGGGGCCGCCCCGGGGATCGCTTCCGCAGCGGCGGAGTATCGTCATCGTTGTCCTCCCCTGTCCTACGCCCTCGATGGCGCCGCGCCGACAGGCAAATCCGGCGGGCGCCGAACGAGCCGCGCGCTTCGCCGCCGCACAATCAAGGGGCAGTTCGTTCGGCACCTTCTCTCCGCGCCGGCGAGCTCCTTTTTCCCATTCAAGGAGTCAAGCCATGACCGCATCCAACCCGCTTGTCCAGGGCAATACTGTCGCCCAGAACCCCACCGTCGCCGACATCGCAGGCCGCGCTCACCAGGCTGTCGATGAGGTGAAGGGCAAGGCTTCGCCCGTCATCGAGCGCGCTTCCGCCGCGGCGCATCGCACGATCGACCGCGTGGCCGAATCGGCCGAGCCGGCCGCCGACTGGGCGGTGGAAAGCAGCCGCACGATCGTCAATCGCACGACCGAATTCGCCGACGCGTGCAGCGCGCAGGTTCGCGCGCGGCCGCTCGTCGCCGTGGTCGGGGCGCTGGCGCTGGGCTATCTCGCGGGGCGCATCCTGCGTTGACCGCGGTCTCGTAATGCGCAAACAAAAAGGGCCGGGATCTGCATCCCGGCCCTTTTGTTTTGGCCCCGTATCTGGCGTCAGTCCGCCCGCGGCATATTGTCTGCTGGCGCTTCGATCCAGCGTGGCACGCTGACCGGGTCGAAGTCCGCCCAGGTCCCGTCGCGCCAGGTGCCGATCGCTTCCTCGATCGAACGTACGTCGTGCCGACGGAACGCCGCGAGAACGTGTTCGCGATACACGGGCGTCAGCGCATGCACGACGAGGCGCACGCCCGCCGGTCGGGGCGGTGTGTCCGCCACGGGGGGCGCGTCATCGCCCATTTCGTTGACGGCGCCCGCGAGAGAGCCGGTGTAGGCGCCGACAGCGAGTCCGGCGGCGGCGGCGAGCGGACCCACGACCGGAATCGCGGCGGCGCCCAGCGCCAGTCCGGCGACGCCACCCAGTGCGGCGCCAGACAGCGCACCGCCCACGCCGCCGCGCGCGCCGCGGTCGCCATCCTCGTCGCCACCCAGCGCGTGCTGGTCGTGCTGACCCGGCGCGTTAAGCGCGAAGATTTCCATGTCGCCCGGCGCTAGCCCAAGCGAACGCAGCTCCGCCACCGCCGCATGAGCGCTGTCGAAGTCATCGAATTGTCCAACGAGCATCTGTGCCATGGGGTCTCCCGGCGGCGGCGGCCGCGTCACGCCGCCACCTTCGCCTTCATCGTCAGCCTCGCCTTCGCGGCCAGGAACCGCCGGCCCATTGCCTCGCGTTGGTCGTCGCTGAACTGCTCCGCGAGGATGTCGAACATGGTCGCCTGCTCGTCCTCGATGTGGCGCTCGAGGATCTCCAGCAACACTTTGGCGTGCGCCTTCCATTCCTCCGATTCGGTCTTGCGGCTTTTTGACATCCGCTCGAGCAGGTCGTCGAGCACGCCGTGCTCCACGTAACCTTCGTGGGCGATGTCCTGTGCCTCGTCGCCGTCGCGCAGCTTCTGCAACGCGTCGTAGACCTCGCGTTCCTCGGCGCGCGTATGCGCGTAGAGGACCGGCTTCAACTGGCGCAGCAAAGCACGCCGTTCGTCGCCGCTTTCGGATTCGTACATGTCCCGCGCGATCTGCAACGCCTCGTCGTGATCGCGGCGCAACAGCGTGCGCACGTCGTTGGCGTTCATCGTGGGGGCCTCGAGCAGCAGCTTGATTTCGTCAACGAGTGTCATGGGCTTAAGGGCTACGCAATCATCGGGAACCACGCCTGCCGCGCGCGGCAGGCGCTCCTTCGTTACTTCGGCTTGGATTCGTCGGCCGCCTTTTCAACGGCCGCGCCGGTGGCCTTCACGTCCTTGCCGACGCCGCCGACCGTATTGCACGCTGCCAGCGAGAAAACGGACAGTCCGAGGAGGGCGATCATCAGTGCTTTCATGGCAATTCCTTTGCTGCTCTCTGGTGGGTGGGGAGTCCTGCGTTGCTCAGAATCGTCATGCACGGTCCGTGCCCACGTGCCTGCCCGTGGAATCAAGGAGTTACGAGCCATAAACCGCGAATGCTGGCAGCGAATACAACCATTCGGAACGCTTTTGCGCACGGTGTAGGACATTGCCGACATTCACGTCATTCTTATGACAGTCACGAGCCTAAAAGTTCGCTGACCGGATGCAATGAATCGACGCGGTCGCTGATGCTCTTGAGGACGGCGAGGAGCGGCAGCCCGAGCAGCAGCCCCCAGCCGCCCCAAAGCCAGCCGAAGAACAAAACGCCGACGAATACGGCCACCGGGTTCATGCTGGAAGCGCGGCCCTGCAGCCACGTCATGAAGCCGATGCCGAGCACCATCGCGATGGCGAACACGACGCCCAGTGCCAGCAGCGCCTGCGGCAGGCTCGCCGAATGGACAAACATCGCGAGGCCGATCCCGGCGGCGGCGATGACGGTGCCGGCATACGGAATCGCATGCAGCAGTCCGGTGAACGCACCCCACATGCCGGCGTTGGGAAGCCCCAGGAACAAGAGCGCCCCCCACGTCGCAAGCGCGATCAGCGCGTTCGTGATCAGCAGCGTCAGCAGGTACCACTGGATCTGCGTGTCGATCTCGTTCAGCACCTCCACCGTCACGCGCCTCCGCGCGAGCGACTCGCCAGCGAGATGCGCGACCTTGCGCCGGAACGTGTCGCCGGCGGCGAGGAGGAAGAACGCGAGCAGCACCGCCAGCACCACCTCGCTCAGCACCACGAGCGCCTTGTCCGATTGCTGCGCCACGAACGTCTGGAACTGCATAGCCACGCCTTCGGCGGGCGTGCGCGCCGACGGCACCGCCGGTTTGCCTGTGGCCTCCGCCGCGGCGCGGTCGAGTTCGGCCGCCGCCTCCGTGACGTGCGACATCGCGCCAGGCGAGTAGCGTGTTGACTCGGTGACCGCGATCCGCAGCTTCCGCGCCGCACGAGGCAACTCCGCCACCGCGGCGTTGAACTCGTCGCGGATCGCGTAGCCGGCGGCCGACACACCACCGGCAAGTACGACGATGACGAGTGCGGCCGCCAACATCCGCGGAACGCGCCAGTCCTCGAACTTGGACACGACGGGCCGCAATGCGTACGACAACAGGATGCCCGCGACCACGGGAACGAGGAACGATTCGGCGACGCGAGCCGCCGCGATCACCCCCAGCACGGCGACGATGATCACTGCGATCTCAACCGCTGTGAGCTTCCGCGCCACTGCCGGCACGTCGGCGGCGACGACTGCGATCCCGGTCACCGGGGCCATGTCCGGCGTGCGCCGCTTGGCTGCCACTTGCGTGCTAGTTGGGCTTCGCCTTGTCGGCCGCGCGTTCGATCGCCTGTCCGCCGGCCTTGACGTCCTTGCCGGCGCCTGCGACGGTGTTGCAGCCCGCGCTCGCCAGCAGCAGCAGCGCCAGCAGGGTTCCGGTAAGTGCCTTCATGGCGATTCCTTTGGTGGAATGCGGGAGGTCATGAGCATTCGACGAGCAAGCAAATGCGTTGCACGCGGCATGCCATCGCCACGTACTTCGCAATCAACGGGTTAGCGGTAACGGCGAGGCCCGGCACGCAAACGGCACGCCCGACCGTTGGAAAAATTACAGCGGCAGTGTCAGTGCGACACCGACGAGCCGCCGCTGGCGAGCGCGTTCAGGACTTCGCGCACGCGGTGGAACTCACGCGACTTGTCGAAAAAATAATCAGCGCCAAGCAGCAGGCTACGGTCGCGATATTGCGGAAATGCATAGTTGGTGAAGACGATGATCTTCGTATGCGGCGCACGCGCATCCCGCCCGAGCGCCTTCAGGACGCCGAGGCCGGTCCCCTGCTTCAACTGCAGGTCCAGCACCGCCGCATCCCAGGTCGCCTGCCTCATCTGGGCGAGCGCGTCGGCCTCCGTCTCGAACTGGCCGACGATCTCGACATTGGGAATCTCCCCTAGGGACTCGGCCAGGCGCGCACGGATGATCGCCGAATCCTCGATGATCAGCACGCGCAGCCTCGACTTAGCCTCGCGAGGGCCGGCGGGCGTGGCGTCGGGTTGGCTGGACTGTAGGTCGGACATGAGCACGCCCCCTCCCTAGTCGCGAACCGGCGACATTCCGGAGACGAGCAGGTGAACCATAGCAGGCGTCCCAAGCTTTGAATGTCGGCGTTTGTCCGACATTCGCGTACTGTCCACGCCTTTCCCGCAACTTGGGCTGGCAGTCAATCGATGAGCCCATTCTTGATGGCGTAGTAGGTCAGGTCCGCGTTGGATTTCATCCCCATCTTTTCCAGCACGCGCGTCCGGTAGGTGCTGACCGTCTTCACCGAGAGGTGCAACTCATCGGCGATCTTCGAGACGGCGGCCCCGGCGGCGATCTTGCAGAAGATCTGGAACTCGCGCTGCGACAGCTCGCCGTGCAGCGGCTTGTCGGCGTCGCCGGTGACGCCATCGGCCAGGATCTGGGCGAGCGCCGGACTTACGAACTTGCGGCCGCGCACCACCGTCCGGATCGCCCCCACGAGCTGCGTGGATGCGGCTTCCTTGTTCAGATAGCCGGATGCCCCCGCGCGCAGCAGGTTCACCGCGTACTGGTCCTCGGCATAGCCCGACAGCATGAGGATCGGCAGTTCCGGGCGCACCTGCTTCAGTGTCTTCAGCGTATCGATGCCGTTCTTGTCGGGCATGGAGATGTCGAGCAGGACGACGTCGAACTCGTTCGCGCGTACCAGCGCAATCGCTTCGCTGCCGGTCGCCGCTTCGCCGGCCACCTGCATATCCGGCTGATCGGCGATGAACTGCTTCAAGCCTGCGCGAACGATGGCGTGATCGTCGGCGATGAGGATGCGGATCATGGGCGTCTTCGAAGGAAGTGGACGGAGTGAGGCGCGACGACGGCTAGACGGTGGCGATGCCGGCCTCGGCGGACTGGTACTCGGCGAGGCGGTTGTAGAGCGTCTTCAGGCTGACGCCCAGCATCTCGGCACAGCGGCGCTTGTTGCCTTCGCACAGGTCGAGCGTCGCATAGATGGCCTGCCGCTCGATGTCGGCGAGCGGCGTGCCCACGGGAATGCGCAGGCAGTCGCCGATGGGCGCTGCGCAGTCGACGCTCGCAAAGTCCATTTCGACTTCTGCCTCCGCGAGGATGAACGCGCGGTGCACGGCATTCTTGAGCTCCCGCACGTTACCTGGCCACCGGTGCGCTCGCAGCGTCGCGACCGCCTGCCGGGAAAAGGACCTGGCGGTGCCCTCGGTGTCGTTCAGCTGGCGAAGGAAGTGCTCGGCCAGCAGCTCGGCGTCGCCGTCGCGCTCACGTAGCGGCGGCAGCGCGATCGGGAACACGGCCAGGCGATACATGAGGTCCTCGCGCAGCTGGCCTTCCTGCACTGCCTGCCGCGGATCGCGATTGGTCGCCGCGATGATGCGCACACGGGCGCGCAACTCTTCCTCGCCGCCGACCCGCGTGAAGCGGCCGGTCTCGAGCACGCGCAGCAGGCGTACCTGCATTTCCGGCGCCATCTCCGTCACTTCGTCCAGGAACAGCGTGCCGCCTTCGGCGCGTTCGAAGCAGCCGCGGTGCATCCTGGCGGCGCCGGTGAAGGCGCCTTTCTCGTAGCCGAAGAGCTCGGCCTCGATCAGGCTGGCGGGTATGGCGCCGCAGTTGACGGCCACGAACGGCGCCCGCGAGCGCTCGCTGCGATCGTGGATCGTGCGCGCGACCACTTCCTTGCCGCTGCCTGATTCGCCGGTCACCAGCACGGTGGCCGACGTCGGCGACACCTTGTCGATCTTGCGGTAAATGTCCTGCATGGCGGCGGAGCCGCCGAACAGGAGTCCAAAGCGTCCGAGCGCGGGTGCCGATGCGGCACGCGTCGCGGCCAAAAAGGGCAGGGAAACGATGTTGCTGGTCGATTCGTCGAGCATGTGGCGCCTCGCCTCGTAGGTTCTTCGTATGGCGCCCATCGTAGGCACTGCCCGCCCTTGTCCGCATCGGCGGCCAGCGGAAAGCCCTGTCGGACTCGTCCTACATTCGTACACTATGAACTTCAGACGCCAGTCCTACAACAATCCGCTTGTGGCGCAACGGCGGCCAGTCGCGCGCCGGCCCCCTCGCCGCACAACGCCCGATGCCCTGACCCCCTGGTGGCCCACGTGTCGTCGTCCACCGCCTGACAGCGCATCGGGCAGCCCGCCTATAGGCTGTTTGCCGGGGCGTCGCCAAGATGGTGGCCAATCGGCGCGTTGCCGTCAGGAGATTCGATGGAAGCCACCGCATTGCGACCCGTAGCAATTCGTGGAGCGGCGACGCGTGACGCGCTGCTCGATGCTGCAGAGTCCCTGATCGCGGACCACGGGTTCCACACGCCTTCGCATCGGATGATCGCCTCCGGCGCGGGCGCGCACGTCGCCCTCGTCAACTACCACTTCGGCAGCAAGGAAATGCTGTTCGAGGCGGCCGTGGAGCGCCGGGCGCGCCGCCTCGCCGACGCATGGCGCGCCGGACTCGCCGAACTGGAGGGCGACCAGACTGCGAGCACCGAGCGTGTGCTCCGCGCGTGGTGGCGGCCGTTCGAGGACCTGCAGCGCAACGACGAACCGCCGTGGCGCAACTACCTGTGCGTCGTCGCCCGGCTCGCGTCGGCTCCGGACGGCAATGACTGGTACCAGCGCTACTTCGGCACCGTCGACCGCGATTTCCAGCGCGCCCTCGCGTCGACGCTGCCCGCCGGCGATCATGAAGTGACGGACGCGGGCTTTCGCTATGCGCGCAGCCTGTTCGGCGAAGTGCTGCTGCACCGCTGCGGCAAGGCCGGCGGCACCTGTGTCCCACGGGGATTCCGCGAGGTGGACACCGACAAGCTCATCCGCTTCGTCGCCAGCGGTCTGCGCGGCATCGCGCGCCAGGTGCCCGTCGCCGCTGCCGACTGACCGCGTCCCGCTGCGACGTCCGTGCCGTTGCACCACCGTGCAAGGCCGCGGCCGGGATTGTCTTTACAGTGGCGGCCTCCGCGACTGCCTCGCGCCTTTAGCGACGCCGCATTCCCAAGGTTGCCATGATCCGTCGCCTCGCCTATGTGAGCCGTCCGCGCACCAACCTGCCTGCGACCGAAATACCGCGGATCATCGTCGCGGCGCGCGCCAACAACGCGCGATATGGCATCAGCGGCATTCTCGTCTACACGGGCACGGATTTCGCGCAACTGATCGAAGGCGGTCCGCCTGCGGTGGCCACGCTGTGGCAGCGGATCGGCACCGACGATCGTCATGTCGACATGACGCTGCTGCTCGATGAACACGACACGACGCCCTGGTTTCCCGACTGGCGGGTGGGCTACCTCAGCGATCGTGGGCTCCCGGACCGCTTCGCCGAATGGCGCGCACGGGGGCGGACGCTTCCCGACGCCGAACGGATAACGCTGCGCCGGCTGCTCGCCGCCGCCGATGCGTACTGACGCGACGCCGGTTCGCACACGGCAGCGCCTTCGTCCGCTCGCCGGCCCGCCGTGCCACCGCCGAACGCTTCCCCGAAATCGGTCGCGCCGAATCGCCCGCGCGCTCACGGAATGGGACCGCGGTCATGGCCGCGCCAGTCCGATCACCCGGCCGCCGGCCGCCTGCGCATCGTTCGCATCGTGCGTGACGAGCAGCGTAGGCAGTCCCCACTGCTCTGCATGCGCGAACACGAAACGGCGGAAGTCGTTGCGCAGTTGCGCATCGAGCTTGTTGAACGGCTCGTCGAGCAAGAGCGCCTGCGGCTCCGCCAGCAGCGTGCGCATCAGCGCGACGCGGGCGCGCTGGCCGCCGGAGAGTGTCGCCGGATCGCGGTCGGCAAAACCCGCGAGCTCCGCCTCGGCCAGCGCCGCCTCGATGCGCTGCCGCCGCGCACCGCGGTCGCGCACGCCCGCCGGCAACGCGAACGCGAGGTTGCCACCTACCGACAGGTGCGGAAACAGCAGGTCGTCCTGGAACTGGATTCCGATGCGGCGCGCCTCGGGCGGGAGGCGCGTGATGTCGCGGGCGCCGATCGCGACGCCTCCGCTGGCGCGGAACGCCGGCTCGATGGTGCCGGCGATGTACGCGAGCAGCGTCGACTTGCCGCAGCCGGAAGGCCCCATCACCGTCACGCATTCGCCCGGCTCAATCGCGAGCGTGAGCGGCGGGATCAGCTCGCGGCCGCCGATCTCGATGCGCACGTCCGCCAGGCGCAATGCGCCGGCGCTCACGACACGCCCGCGATTGCGCGCCGGCGTGCGTAAAGCAGCGCCGGCAACACCGCCGCACCGATGTACGCGACGAGTGGAAAGATTGCCTGCGCAAGCGCGTACGCGCCGATCACGCGGCGGTCGGCGCCCGCGGCCAGCGTGACCGCGTCCGTCGTCAGCGTGGCCACCCGGCCGTTGCCGGCGAACACGGTGGCGAGGTACTGGCCGACGCTGACGGCGAACGCCACCGCAGACGCGATCAGCACCGGCCGCAGCAGGATCGGCAGCTTGATCCGCCAGAAAACGCGGGCGGGCGACGCGCCCAGGCTCGCCGCGGTTCGCGCGTAGCGGGGATCGAACGCGCGCCACGGATCGGCGAGCGACAGGAACAGGTACGGCAGCACGAAGATCAGGTGCGCCCAGACGACCGCGACGATCGTTCCGTCGAAGTTCGCGCGCACCAGGAGCACCTGCCCGCCAAACAGGAACGCGACCTGCGGCACCAGCAGCGGCACGTAGAGCAGCCACAGCGCGCCCGTGCCCGTGCGCCGCCTGCCGCGGCTTTCGTTCTCGAGGCACGAAAGCACCAGCGCCAATGCGATCGCGGTCGCCAGCACGCCGACGACGAACGTGATCCACGCCGGATGCGCAAGGCCATCGAGGCGGCGCATCCAGTTCGCCAACGAAAGTGCCGGAGGCCACGCATCCGGAAAGCGCCACTCGGTCGCGAACGACCATACGCCCATGCCCACGATCGCGAGCACCGACAGCACGAACAGGCCGCCGAAGCCGAATGCCGCCGCGCGCGCGCCGGCCGCGACTACGCCACGCCGTCCGCCGCGCGCGATCCAGCGGCGTCCGGTTGTCATCGCGACGCGCTCCAGCGCGAACCAGCCGGCGATCACGGCGATCACCAGCACCAGCAGCAATGTCGCGGCGGCCGCGGCAGGGAAGTAGAACTGGATGTCGGCATCGGTGAACCAGCGGACGGCGAGCACCGCGAGCGGCGGCGGGTTGGACGGCCCGAGGATCAGCGCGACGTCGACGACCGACAGCGAGAACGCGATCACCGCGTATACCGGCAGGCGGATCTGCGGATAGATCTGCGGCAGGATGACCTTGATCCACGCCGCCGCGCGCGAGTAGCCCAGCGCATGCGCGATGGCCAGGTGCTGCCGCGCCGGCACCTGCTGCAGCGCGCCGACAATCATCAGCACCAGGTACGGCACTTCCTTCAGCAGGAGGCCGAACACCAGCGCCAACCCGCGCGGATCGTGCACCGTCGCGATGTCCGGCGGCAGCACCCAGCCGGTGAGCCACGGCGACAACGCGCGCGCGATCCAGCCGGACGGCGCGACGAGGAACGCGAAGCCGATGGCGATCGCCGAATGCGGCGTGGAGAGGATCGGCGCGAGCCACGCGCCGATGCGGCGGAACCAGCGCCAGTCATGCGCCCACGCGCAGAACCCGAAGGCGATTCCGACCGCCAGCAGCGCGGTGACGACTCCCGTGACGAGCGTCACCGTCACGCTCGTGGCAAAGCCGGGATAGGCAAAGAGCCGTCGCCACGGATCGAGCCCGAACTCGCTGCCGCCGATCGCCGGCAGGTAGCCGAACGCCGGCAGCAACGTCCCGATCAGCCCGGCGCCGATCGGCAGCATGAACGCGCCGACCGTCAGCGCCGGCATCCAGGACAAGAGGCCGCGGCGGTCCACCGTCACTTCGTGTACCGCTTCTCCCACTCGTTCGCGATCCTCGTCATCCAGGTCGGATGCGGTTCGAGCAGCGTCGTGCCGAGTTCGGCGTTGGTCGGCAATGCCGGCGACTTCGGCAGGTTGTCGAAGCGCTTGCGTTCGGCGGCGGAGAGCTTGCCGAAGTCGAGCACGGAGAAGTTGCCCATCTGGCGGAAATCCTGCGCGTGCGCCTGCGTGGCCGGATCGAGCAGGAAATCGGCGACGACCATCGCGCCTTCCTTGTTCGCGGCGTTGTAGGGAATGGCGACGAAGCTCGTGTTGCCGATGGTGCCGCGCGCGAACACGAACGTGCGCACCGAGTCGGGCAGCAATCCCGCGTGGATCGCCACCGCGGCCTCAGCCGGGTTGAACGAGATCATCATGTCGATCTCGCCGTCGTTCAACAGTTGCCGCTGCGCCGGGCCGTTCTCCGGCAGCTGCCGGCCCTGCCGCCACAGATGCGGCCGCAGCTCGTCGTACCACGCCCACATCGGCGCGGTGACGGCGGCGAAGTTGTCGTCCGTCGCGGGCCGCTGCAGCACGGCGGCATCGGGAGCAAGTTCGTAGAGCGCCTGTTTCAGGAACGTCGACCCGAGGAAGTTGCGAATGGACGGATGCGTGAGACGGCCGGGATGCCCCTTCGCCCACGCCAGCAGCTCGGGCACCGACCGCGGCACCTCGCGCACGCGCTTGCCGTCGTAGACGAAGACGATCTGCGCCCGCCGCCACGGCGACTCCATGCCGTCGACAGGCACGGTGAAATCGATGACGTTGGAGCGGATGTTCGTCGTGTCGACGCGCGCGTGGTTCGGCAGCAGCTGCGTGAACGGGCCGAACAGCAACGCCTGCTGCTTCATTGCGAGAAAGTTGGGGCCGTTGATCCAGACCAGGTCGACGGTCCCGTCCTGGTGGCGGCCGGCGGCCTTTTCCGCGACGACGCGCGTGACTGCCTCCGCCGTGTCCTTCAGTTTCACGTGGTTGACCTTGACGCCGTACCGCTTGCCGACTTCCTCGCCGACCCACCGAATGAACGCGTTGGTCGTCTCATCGCCGGCCCAGGCGTTGAAATTGACCGTTTGTCCTTTCGCCTTCACGACGATTCCGGACCATTTGAAGTCCTGCGCGGCGGCCGCGAACGGAACGGCCAGTGCGACGAGAATCGCGGCGAGTGCACGCACCGGCATCGCGTCAGGTCGCAAGCGGCGTCAGCGCGATGACCTTGCGCGACGGTGGCGGGTCCGTCATGCCTTTCGCCGCGCGCCGGCGTGCGCGCGCCGCTTCCAGGACAGGCCCCAGTACCTGCTCATGGAAGCGGTCGCAGCCGATGCACAGGCTCTGGTAGGGCGTGCCGTCGGGCATCGCCGTACGCGACTGCTCGAGGAACTTCGCTTCGGTCCAGCCGTCGGCGAGGCCCATGCGCTCGGGATGGCCCATGGTGATCGCCTCGAAGGCCGGCACGCCGACCAGCGAATCGAGGATGTCGATCAGGTTGTCCTCGAGCAGGCTGCCGATGGGCAGCTTCGTCTTGATGCAGCACGGATACACGGCACCGTCCGGCTCGACGGAAACCTCGCTGCCGTTGTACCCGTGACGCAGGAAATTCAAGCCGCCCGACCAGCGGTTGCAGAAATTGTCGGCGAGCGTGGCATGCGACAGGTTGTTCTGCCAGGCGCGGCCGCGCGGCCACAACTTGCCGATCCACGAATCCGGCGTCGCGCCGAAGAAGCTGTACACCGGCCCCCTCTCCTCGTGCCAGTTGCGCGTCGTCGCCGACAGTCCGGATTGCGTGATCCCGTGCCGCGCGAACAGCGCCGACAGCTTGTCCATGAAGGCCCGCTGCTTGTCGGGTCCTTCCAGTCCAACGTGGAAATCATCGACGCTCGCCACCGAGATCATCCAGACGCCGCGTTGCAGAAGATCGTCGACGATCGCGTCGGTCAGGATGTCGCCGGTGGTCTGCACGACGACCTTCACGCCGCCCTGCAGCGCGTACTTGTCGCGCAGCGCCTCCAGTACCTTGTACGTGACACGCTCCCGCACCGCGCCGAGCAGCGACTCTCCTCCAGAAAGAATTATGCGTCCTGTTTTCTCTGGAAATGTCCCGTCCGGCCGCGGGTCGTCGAGGTCGACGTAGGTGAAGCGCTCCGGCAAATTGGCGACGATCCGCGGATAGTTGCGCTCCGCCTCCGCGACGACCGCCTCCAGTTCGCCGCGGATGTACGGCCGGAAGCGATCCTCGTAACAGTGCCTGCACTTGCGGTGGCATGCCCATGCCATGACGTAGTAGATCGATTCCATCGGGAGCGTCGGGTGTCCGGGACGTTGAAGGCGGCAGGCAATCGGGGATTATGCCGCATCGATCCGCCGTGCCCCGTTAGACAGCCGGACGTTCGAAGGCATGCCTCCCTCGCCTGGGAGTCGTCGCCATGCAATTGATCCTTACACTCCCGCGCCCGGAAGCGCCCCGTGCGCTGCAACGAACTCGATCAGCCGGCCTTCGGTGGGTGCATCCGCCGACGCAGGTCGTCACAGGGATCAGGGCGCTCGGCCCGTTCGGTGATCGCATACGCGTCGAACGCCGCAGGCGGCTCGTCCGCATGCGCGGTGTCGTCGCGTTCCAGCAAGCCGATGGCAACGGAGGCCACGCGCTCGTCGCGCGTAAGCCAGAGCGGCACGCCGATGTCGATCCGCGCGTGCCCGTTGCCGGTCAGCAGCACGACGCCGCGCGCGGCGAACGGACGGATCGACTCGGCGAGCGTGCGGTCGCGCGCCATCTGCGCCCGGGCCATGCCCGGCAGCGCCTCACCCGGCAACAGGTTGCAGTGGCCTTTCGCGATGGCGTCCTCGTGCGCGCGCACGACCGCGTCGGGCAGTTTCGACGCCGTGCCGGGTGCCGTGCGTTGCGCGATCGTCATCGCGCCGCCGCGCGACAGGTTGGCCGCGACGATCGGCAGGTCGTGGTCGAGTGCCAGCTGCACGAACGGACGGTAGTGTTCCCAGTTCCAGTTCGGCGAACCCTTGGCCTCGCGGATCACGTGATCCGCGTCGCGCGGATGGTCGCGGCGCGCCCGGTCGATGTCCGCCTGCCGCTCGCGATCGAACTGCTCGAAGGCGAGCGCCGGGTGCGCCCCCTGCGCGACGACGATCTTCAGCGCCGCAAGCCGCAGCGCGTGCTGCGCGCCGTTGTCATGGACTTCGCCCAGCAGGACGATCCGGCGTCCCGCCATCGCCTCCGCAAGCGCCGCGGGGGTGGCGGGAAGGGCGGTGGCGGCGAGCGCCGGAACTGCGCCCAGTACGAGCAGCCATGCGGCGAACCGCGGCCAAGCGAGCAACCGGCGCATGCGGCCCGTTCGCCCGTCAGCGCCGCAGCATCCAGTCGACGCTCGCCGGTCGCCCGGGCAGGTCGAGCGTCGCCGTCGCCGGCGGCGTTTCCGCGATGACCCGGCCGGCCCGAAAGACCTTGAGCCGGGGTGCGCGCAGGCGAATCGCCTCGACGGGGTCGCGCGCCTGCAGCAGCACGAAGTCGGCGCGGTTGCCGGGCGCGATGCCGTAACCGTCGAGGTGCAGGACCTTCGCACCGTTGATGGTGACCGCGTCGAAACACGCGCGAATTCCGGCCGGGCTCGTCATCTGCGCGACATGCAGGCCCATCGACGCCACCTCCAGCATGTCGCCGCTGCCCAGCGAATACCATGGGTCCATCACGCAGTCATTGCCGAAGGCGACGGTGACGCCCGCCGCCATCAGCTCCGGCACGCGCGTCATGCCGCGCCGCCTGGGGTAGGTGTCGTGCCGGCCCTGGATCGTGATGTTGATCAGCGGATTGGCGATGGCGGCGACCCCCGCCTCGTGGATCAGCGGGATCAGCTTCGACACGTAGTAGTTGTCCATCGAATGCATCGACGTCAGGTGCGACCCGGTCACGCGGCCCTGCAAGCCGAGCCGCAGCGACTGCATCGCCAGCGTCTCGATGTGCCGCGATTGCGGGTCGTCGGTCTCGTCGCAGTGCATGTCGACCAGGCGCCCCTGCTCCGCCGCCAGCTCGCAGAGGATCCGCACGCTCTCGGCGCCGTCCGCCATCGTCCGCTCGAAGTGCGGGATGCCACCGACGACGTCGACGCCCATCGCCAGCGCCTGCTTCAACTGGGCGAGCGCGCCGGGGCTGCGCAGCAGGCCGTCCTGCGGAAACGCCACGAGCTGCAGGTCGAGATAGGGCGCGATCCTTTGCTTGACGTGCAGCAGCGCCTCGACCGCCAGCAGGCGCGGGTCGCAGACGTCGACGTGCGACCTGATCGCCAGCAGGCCCTTGCCCACCGCCCAGTCGCAATAGCTGAGCGCACGCTCGACGATCGCGTCCTGCGTGAGCGCGGGCTTCAGTTCGCCCCACAACGCGATGCCTTCGAGCAGCGTGCCGCTTGCGTTGACGCGCGGCAGGCCGTACGACAGCGTCGCGTCCATGTGGAAGTGGGCGTCGACGAACGGCGGCGTCAGCAGCTGGCCCTGCGCGTCGATGATGGCCGCCGCCGACGCGTTGATCCGCGGCGACACGTTGACGATGCGGCCGGAGGCGACAAGCACGTCGACGCCCGTCCTGCCGTCCGGCAGCGTCGCATTGCGGATCAGCAGGTCGGCCATTGCGTCGCGTTCCTCCGCGCGGGGGGCAGCAGAAAGCGTGTCGCCATCACTTCGTACCGAAAATCCGGTCGCCGGCGTCGCCCAGGCCCGGCAGGATGTAGCCATGGTCGTTCAGCTCGCGGTCGATTGACGCCGTGTAGATCGGCACGTCCGGATGCGCTGCCTGGAAATGGCGGATGCCTTCGGGGCAGGACACGAGGCAGACGAAGCGGATCGAGCGCGGCTTCGCTTCCTTCAGCCGCTCGACGGCCGCCACCGCCGAGTTGCCGGTCGCGAGCATCGGATCGAGGACGACGGCGTCGCGCTCGGACATGCCGCCCGGCATCTTGAAGTAGTACTCGACAGCGACCAGCGACTTCGGATCGCGGTAGAGGCCGATGTGGCCGACGCGGGCGCCCGGCACCACGGTGAGGAAGCCGTCGAGCAGGCCCATGCCCGCGCGCAGGATCGGCACGAACACCAGCTTCTTGCCGTCGATCAGCTTGGAGTTCATCGTCTCCAGCGGCGTCTGGATCATCACGTCGTGCATCGGCATGCTGCGCGTCACCTCGTACGCCATCAGCGAGCCGATCTCGTTGAGCAGGCGGCGGAAACTCGTCGTGCTGGTCTCCTTCTTGCGCAGCAGCGTGAGCTTGTGCTGGACGAGCGGATGATCGAACACGTGCACATTGGACGGCATGAAGACTCCTGTGATCTCGAAGGCAATGGTGGTTCAGAAAACGGTGCCGTCGCTGTTGATGGCGAGCGGCGGCGCGCCGCCGCGAAGCTCGGTGGCGAGTTCCCGGCCGGCGGCCCACGTCCCGCCCTCGAGGATGCAGGCGAGCGGCAGTTCCGGCGTGCCGAGCAGCGCGCGGACGCGCGGCGCGAGTTCATCGAGCAGCGCGACGGTCAGCGCCCGCCATTCGACGACGAGTTCGCTGTCGACGTCCCACGCGACGATCGCGTCGGCGTCGTTGCGCAACGCCAGCACGCCGGTGTCGAGCAGCAGGCCGCCGTTGCGGTATTCGGGCAGCGCCGTCAGGTCGAAGAGGCCGGTCACCGTTGCGCCCGCCCATTCGAACGGCTCGAGCAGCGAATAGGTCAGCCATTGCGACAGCTTGTGGAACGGCACCCAGCCCGCGGTCGGACCGACGCCACCGGCCTGCGGATGTTTCCACGCATCGCCGAGCGGCACGCCGGCGAGCGTGCTGCCGGTCAACCAGATCGGCCCGAAGGCGTCGAGCAGCGCCCGCAGTATCTGAGCCGCGCCTACCTTCGTACGCGTTCCATGCGCCGTCAACGTGTCGTAAAGCGCGCCGGGACGCGCCTGCGTGCCGAAGACTTCGCGGGCGTCGACCAGTGCCGCGGCAAGGCGCCGCAGCAGCGCCGCGCGCCCGTCGAGGCCGACCAGCGGATTGGCGTCACTCGCGTTGAACAACCCTGCAAGCTTTTCCGCGTCGAATGCCGCGAGCGCCGCGGCGTCCACGCGCAGCGGATCCGCCTTGTCCGCCGCAAAAGCACCCTGCATGAACGCGCGGAAACTCGCCACGCCCAGGCCCTCCGACCGCGTGTAGCGATGCGCGGACTCAGGCTCGGCGTAGCCCCAGGCCGGGCCTGCGCCGGCGTCGAGCAGCACGCTGACGACCGTGAGATCGATGTGTGCGCGCGCGCGTTCGCCGACGGACGCGCTGGCGAGCGCGGCATCGAGTTCCGCCCGCCGGTCATGGCCCCCCGCCTCGAAGTGGCGCCAGCGGCTGTGATAGGGAATCGCCAGATCGGGATAGCGGCGGCGCGTCACCGCCGCCACTCGCCGCGCGGCGTCGTCCAGCCGGTCGCGGTGGATATGAAAATGCGGCGACGTGCCCGCCGTCACCGCCGCGGCGATGTTCCCGCAGCGCTCGCGAATCGCGGCCGGCGACAGGAGCGCCGAGGCGGGCGATTGCGCGACCGCGACCGTCACAGGCCGCGGCCCTTCGTCAGCGCGAGCCGCTGCGCATCGGGAATCTCGCCGTCCGTGAAATATCCGGCGGCCTTCTTGGCGTCCATCTCGACGCGCGCGTCATCGGGGATGAGGTCGTCGGGAATCTTGACGCGCTCGCCCACTTCGATGCCGGAGCCGACGATCGCGTCGTACTTCAGGTTGCTCATCGAGACCAGCCGGTGGATGCGCTGCACGCCGAGCCAGTGCAGCACGTCCGGCATCAGTTCCTGGAAGCGCATGTCCTGCACGCCGGCCACGCATTCGGTGCGCAGGAAATA
>JBDTNR010000011.1:0-18333 GCA_039933655.1 Betaproteobacteria bacterium
GGTGATGCAGTGGACCGAAGGCGAAGTCCCGCAGTCCGCGCGCTGGCGCTCGGAGCGCGGAGCGCCGCCGCCCAGGCGCGTCGTCATCGCCGACGACGGCACCAAGGCGGATGTCGCCTACGGCCTCGCCTGCCAGGGCACGGCGCTCTTGTGGCGCGGCGATTTCCAGAACGCGCGGCAAATGCTCAAGGCCTTGGCGAGCCGCGTCGACCGCGAGCCGCGCAAGCCGAAAAAAGAAGCCACAGCGTCGCCACCGCTGTTACCGGCGGACGCCTTCCACCTCCATCGCCAGGCGCGCTCACAGCGGGCGCGCACGCTCTCGATGCTGCTGATCGAACTCGGCGCCGATTACGCCATTGCGCTGCGCCGCGCGCCCGACCTGCGGCAGGCCTGCGTCGAAGCCTACGGTCGCGCGGACGAACCTTCGGTGGCGTCGCTGCGGGAGTTGCTGGGCGTCGTCGGCGCGCACGAGTGGCGCACCAAAGGCATCGAGATCGACGCGATCGGTGGCCGCGTGCATCCGCACTATGGGGTGTTCGCGCCGGTGCGCCGCGAGTACGTCGATTTGGTGGTCGACGCACCGCTGCCGGCTGCGCTGTCGTCGCCCAACGTGGCCTTCGACATCGGGACCGGGACGGGCGTGCTGGCTGCCGTGCTCGCGCGGCGCGGCGTCAAGCGGGTGATTGCCACGGAACAGGATGCGCGGGCGCTGGCCTGCGCGCGCGAGAACGTCGATCGCCTCGGGTTGGCGCGTCAGATCGAAGTCGTGCAGGCGGATCTCTTTCCGGAAGGGCGGGCCGCGCTCGTCGTCTGCAACCCACCGTGGGTGCCGGCGCGGCCGAGTTCTCCGCTGGAGCACGGGATCTACGACCCGGACAGCCGCATGCTGCATGGATTTTTGCGTGCGCTCCCCGAGCACCTGGCGCCGGGCGGCGAGGGCTGGCTGATCCTGTCCGATCTCGCCGAGCACCTGGGCCTGCGGACGCGCGCGGAGCTGCTCGCGGCGTTCGACAACGCTGGGCTGCGGGTCGTGGATCGGGCCGATGTGCAGCCGGTCCATCCCAAGGCGTCCGACGAAACGGATCCGCTACACGCCGCGCGCGCGGCGGAAGTCACCTCACTGTGGCGCCTCGCGGTGCGCTGAGAGGGCCAGACGTCAGTACGCGTACAGGCTGCTCCAGTCCGGCGCGGCACCCGCCGCGATCTCCGCCGCGCTGAAGAAGTGGCCGAACCGATCCGGGCCGATGACCAGCGTGCCCCCGCCGCGGGCGGCACCGAACCGTCCGGCAAAGCCGTGGTGCGGCGTGACGGTGTCACCCGATGGCGTGTACTGGAACACGTACTGCTTCCATTGCGTCCACGGATCCGTGCCGTTCTTCGAGCGCCACCACGTCAGCGTCGTTCGGTCCACCGTTAAACTGCCGCTCTGGATCCGCACGGTCTGCCGGTCGAGGCGCAGGAGGTCGTCGATATTGTCGTCGTGGTCCATGTTGGCGATGAAGAGGTTTTCCACGGGATCGCCGAGCGTCGGATTGAGCCTGCGCCACTGGGTCGTGGCGGATTCGGAGATCGACCACCGGCCATCCACGACCGCAAGCACGTCGGTGACGCCGTCGCCGGTGAAATCGCCGAAGCGCAGCTGGCTCATCGAAAAGTCGGAGCTTTGGACCGGCTGCCAGGCGCGCTGGGACAGCGGCGTCACCCACCATTGGCCGTCGGGTGCGCGCTGAAACGCATGCGTCGTGCGCAACGTCATGCCGATGCGATAGTCGCGTCGATTCGGATCGAAGCGTCCGAACTGAACTTCGCTCCACGGAGCGCCGAACGCGCCGAGCGACTGCCAGTCGCCGGTGCCGCCGCTGGAAATCATCCATTGCCCGTTGCGCTCCGCGAGCACGTCGCAACGAAGGTCGCCGTCGAAGTAGCCCAGCCGCACCTGGTGCCGCCGCTCTTTTTTGAGGCTCAGATACGACCAGTGAAATTCTCCGAAGCTCGAAAACCACCAGGTGGCGCCGGTGGCGAGGAAGAGGTCATCCACGCCGTCGCCATCGAAGTCGCAGACGCCGTATTCGCCGAAGGTGTCGACGTCGATGACGTTGCCCGGCCCGAACTGCACGTTCGTGGTGGTGTTGAGATGGACGGCGTCGTCTCCCCAGTCGGCCTCGAGGCCCGGATGCGGGAAGATGTTCTCGGCGATGTAGGCGCCGATGTCGGGCTTGCCGCGGATCTTGATCGCGTTGCTTTTGCGGAAATGGAACGCGTTCCCGACGAACCAGAATCGCCTGCCCGCATCGCCACACAGGTTGCCGCTCCACCAGCAACCAGTGCCATGCACGTCGAAACTGTGGGTGGTGGGATTGCACGCGGTGCCGTGGTAGCCGCCGCCCTTGAGCACCAGGTTGTGTCGGGCGTCGTAGCCGCCGACGTTTCCGGTTGTCGCGATGGCGTGGCGATTGAAATCGAACACGTTCCTGGAAATCCGCGCCCAGGCGCCATCACCGACCAGGACCCCATAGCCTTCCGCCGAACCGCCGATGCAGGCGAACCCACCCAGGTTCGGATGCTGGTTATGGTGAAAGAAGCTGTCGTGGATCCTGACCTGCCCGGGGTTGCTGATTCTCCCGCCCTCTGCGCTTTCCAGGAACGAGTGGTCGGGGCCGCGATCATCAATTACCGCGATGCCGTCACCGCCCCATCCGGCGACCTCCACGTTCGAGATGTCCACATCCACACAGCGGACGACGCGGATCGCGGCGTTCTTCTCCGACTGCTGGCCGAACGAAGGTCCGTAGAAGCGGATGCCGGAAATCCGCACACCGTCGTTGTCGGCACCATGCGGTGAATAGCAGTGGATCTCGAAGAAAGTCTCGGTCACGCCGCTCACACGATGGCTGCCGTACCGCAACACGGGGCCGAGCGACCGCGGGGACCTGGCTTGCGCCGGCGCCGCACCGAACGGCGTCACGTCGGCAGGCGCGGGGGCCATGGCAATCTCCTTCGGCTGCACGTGTTCCGCCACGTGCGGTGTCGGCAAGATGTCCGTGAAAGCGTTCACGCTGGTCAACGTGACGCACCGACGGAAGTGAATCGGAAAGGCACTGGCGGGCAGGTCGGAAAAGTCGAGATCGACGTCCGGCCCGAGCCGGATCGTCGTATTGTCTTCGGCGATTTTGGCAATGAGAAGATCGCGCTGCTGGCGGCGGACGACGGGATCGGCGCTGCCCTTGATGTCGACGACGGGTCGAACTGCCGGACATAACGCAATCGTCGGCCGTTCCACCTCGACGGGCCACTTCTCCGGCACGATCGGTTGAGTGCAGCCCGGATCCGCATGCAGCGCGGTCCCCGCCAGCAAGGCAACTGAGAGTGCATTGAGCAACGGTCGTGTGGGCATGCGACCTCCATCCAGGTAACGGAACGCGTCGGGATTTCACTGTAGCCAAAGCAATGCGTGGTGCGCGATGACCCGGCAGACCCGATGCCGGACCATGCCGATCGGCGCTCCCGGATCGTCGGCCCCTCACCCCACCGACATCATGCGCACGCGTCCCGCCATCAGGTCCATCGCCGCCACCTGGTGCACGCCGAAAGGCGAGATGCCAAACGCGGTCTTGCCACGGATCACCGCCACTGCGAGCGTGATGTCAAGCGACTGCCGGCGAATCTGCATTTCGACCCCCGCGCCGCCCGGCCACACCCAGTCCACCGCCTCGTAGTTGGTGAGGGACATCCGGTGCACGAACGTGCGCCCGTCGGCCTCGTAGCCGATCGCCGCGGTGGCGCCGGGGCTCCAGTGTCCGGGGCGGGAGATGAACGTGTTGGGGCCCGCGCCTGGAGGATCGAGCGACTGCACGTGCACCACGCCATCCACGGCGTTGTGCTTCAGCACGTGCGGTACGGAATCGACGGGAAATGTCGTGATGATCGTGTAACCGGGCAGCCACAGTTGCGTCGCGTCCAGCGCGGTGCCGAAAACGATCTTCGGCGCCGCATTGTTGACATTGATGCGCGAGATCTCGAGGCGCCCGGTGCTACTCTGGTAGCCAATCATGTGCGGCCGGCCGCCACTGACGAAGGTGGTGACGTGCGTCCATGGCACCGCATTGGCGCCGGAGTCGAAGCGAAGGTCGAGGCGCGGCTTGCCGGCGGCGTCCACGACTTCGAAGATCGCGAGCCGGCCGAGCGGCAGGCTGTGCGCGAGAAGGTGCGGCAGGCCGCCGATCTCGCATGACGACAACGACGTCCACAGTGCGTCGATGCGAACGCCCGCGGCGCTGATTGCCGGAGGTGTCGGTTCGCGCAGCAACAACGCGCCATGGATCTGATAGTCGCCCGTCGCCCCGGCATAGAACACGAGCCGGCCGAGGTCGGTACTGATCGCCGCCCGCGATCGCTCCTCGTGATAAAACGCGAGCAGCGTCCATGCTCCGGCCACCGTTGCGCGGCCGTCGACGCGCATGAGGTTGCTCACGCGCGACAGCTTGGTACCGATCGCCCATTCGCACACCGGGCAAAATGCCTGCACACTATGGCGCATCTTGCAGCCCAGGCGCGGGCGGAAAATCGCGCAGGGGGAATGGTCGGCGCCTTCGAAAAGACCGACCGTTTCCGGCGTCACGCCCGGCTTTGCCAGTTGCCGTTCCGGTGCCGCCAACGGTGTGCATGTCAAGTTTTGCGCGGAAGCGGGAGCAGGCGTGGCCGCGTCCATGAGGTCATGCCACCGAAGGAGCGATCGCTTGGCGGGCGCTGCGTTCCAGAAGGCGAGCAGCGCATTGCGATTGGCCCGTGTCGTGACGTTCGGTGCCGTGGGCTCCGCCGGATCGTGCCGGCCCGGTCCATCGCTGTCGTACTCGTCGGCGAGCCCGAAGGCGCTGTGACCGAGTTCGTGAATCGCCACGTCGACCCAGTCGCTGGTCATCGCAAACCAGCCGACGTCGTTCCTTTCGCTGCCACCGTCGGCCTGGCTGTTGTCGACCAGCACGAGCGCGGCCACCTGCAATCCGGTGAGCGCCGGTTGCGCCTTGATCGCCGCGTCGACCTTGGTGGAGTCGCCCCACATGGAACGCGGTATCGGTGCCCTGGCCGTCGTGGTTTCGCGCGAGCGGCAATACAGCGCGCCGAAGGGCGTAGCGAACGGCGATGGTGCGTCGTCCGCGGGCAACTGGCCGGCCGCATTGGGCACCCGCCATGCGCAGCGGGTGAGATTGGTGATGTTCGCGATGGAGACGGTCGAAGGCACGAACAGCGCCGAGACGGTGACGAGGTCCGCAAAGCGGTGGAACGGCGACGTCGTCCGCAACGTACGGTTGAAGCGGCGGACCTGCGCGACGAATACACCTTCGCGCGACGCGAGGAAGCCTTCCGACAGCACGACGATGTTCAGCGCGCGGTTGCCTTTGGCGAGGCCTCGTGTGGGAGAGATGACTTGCAATGCCATGGTCGAGGCCCGCGTCAGATCGTCGTGAGGTCGAACGTAAGGATCACGTCCGAGGGTCCGTCGCGGTCGTCACCGGCGAGCGGCGGCCCGAACAGCACGAGCAGCGCGGCGCGCGGCAGCAGCGGAACGACGAGTTCGAACGTGCCGCGCGGATCGGCAGCCTCCGGCGCGGCGAAGTCCTGGCCGAATGTTTCCGCGCGGAAGGCGATGAGCTCCGGGAGGAAGTCGCGATGGAGGACGTTGCCCGCGGCGTCATGCAGTTCCAGCCAGTAGCCGCTGTGCTCACCCAACGGCAGCACGTCGTCGGCGAGCGGCGGCAATTGATCGAGCACCTCCGCGAGGACGAGCTGCGCGAACGGGTCGTTGCCGAAGTCCTCGGACGCGTAGCTGAAGACCAGCCGCAACAGCGTTTCCGGCTGCTGCGCACTGTCGGCGTCCGCGAGCGCCAGCCACGTCAAGGGATCAAGACCGCCGGTGGGCGGCAGGAAGCGCGCGGACTGGAAGGCGCTCAGCGCCGCGGCCGTCGCCGCATCGAGCACGCCGGTTACCGTGAGTGACGGTCCGTCGCTGACGCGATTGAGCGCGGATTGCGCGCGCGCGATCGGCGGTCCCGCGGGCACCGGGTCGAGCGGCAACAGGACTGCGAGTGGCGCCAGCGGCAACAGGGCATTCCACGTCGCCGCGTCGAGCAGTCCGCTCGGCGTCAATCCGCGCGTGCCCTGGAATTTCATCGCGGCCTCCGTGGTGCGCGCGCCGAAGCGGCCGTCGGGTATCAGCGGCAAGCCGTTTGCCGCCGTCGCGCCGGCTGCGTTGAGCAGCGCCTGCGCGAGCACCACCGCGGGGACGACGACGCTCTCGTCCGGTGCAACGTCGCTCGGGGACGTCGCGCCGAACAGCGGTGCGGGCGGCGGATCGGCGAGCGGTTCGCGCTCGGGCTTTAACTCGGGCGGCACTTCGTCCTCGGGTGGGCGCACCAAGCCGATGAGCGGATCGTCCGCTGGCGGCGGTACGGCGCCGACGGGAATAGGGATCGCTCCGGGTGAGGGCGCCGGTGCAGCGCCAGGCGCTGGTCCGGGACCGGGACCAGGACCAGGACCAGGTACAACGTTCTGCGCCGTCACCGCGGATGCGCCGGTCACGGGTTCCGCGAGATCGAAGCGCAGCGCGTGGCTCGGCGGGCCGAGCAGCGGCAATCGCTGCCTCTGCAGCCACAGCACGGGTCGCGCATCGGTGCCGCGTGCAAGCATGTAGCGTTGCTCGAGCTTCAATCCCGTCGTCGGTATCGTCGCGGGCTCGATTTCGTGGATGCCCGCCGCGACGTTCAACAGGTCCGCGCGCGCCGCGGGCCGCAACGTCGACGCGGCGTCGGTATGCAGGTCGGCCAGACGCCCCTGCACGAAGCGGCGGCGGCCGGGGTGTGCGGGATTGGTGTCGACCGCGGCGATCTCGTACGGATGCCAATGGAACGGTACCGCGGACGTCGGGCGATAGACGAATTCCGCGACGGCGTCGGGCGGCGTGCTCGCCGGCGGCGGCGGTTGTGTCTGCGCGACGCCCTGCACACGCTGCTCGACCGCCCACAGGAGGTTCGCATCCTCGTCGATACCGAGCACCACTTCCTCGAGCGCCGGTCCGCCGAGCGGGGTGGCCGCCGACGGCCAGACGACGAGCGTGGGCTCGCGTTGCGTCGCGCCCGGGGCGGGCGGCGCGTCGAGACCGCGAACGCGGAAGAGCGACCATTCGTCCGGCGGCATCGGCGCCCACGAGGTGCCGGCGGCGGGCCACTGATCGCCGAAGGAATCGATGACGCGCACCGCGTGCATCCGCAACACGCAGCCGGCGCGCGTCACGAACGGGAACGTGAACCAGTCGTCGCTGTGCGCGGCGACGAGGTCGATCAGCAGCAGCGTGGCGAAATGCGCGCGATCCGGCGCAAAGCCACCGATGTCGACGCGACCCTCCTCGATCTGCCAGAACCGCGGCAGCGGTGCGCCGGGATAGCGGAAACGTCCCGGCAACGCGCGCTCCGCGCGGCGCGGCAGCGGCGTGGCGCTGAGCGGCCGTGCGGCATCGACGGTCCACCAGTCGACGTCGCCGCCGTCGTGGCGATCGACGCGCAACACGGTGTCGCCGCAGGGAAAGCTCGTGCGGTAGGCAAGTTCGTCGCTCTGCCAGTGGTCGCCCAGCGCCGGTGTGACGGGAAGAAGGCCAGAGAGGTCGACGCCGGGATCGCGCGCCAGCGCACGGCCGTCGTAGATCTGGCCGGACAGCCCGGCATACGGCTCCGGCAGATCGCGGAGCACCAGCGTCGGATCGGTATCGGCACCGATCGGCGGCACACGTCCTTCGGATACCGCGCGCAACCCGATCGCGATCCTGGTGCCGAGCGTCCACATGTCGTCGGCGGTACCTTCGATGATGGCTTCGGCGGGAATGATGAGCGGATCCTGGCTCGCGCGATCCGCCGGCGCGCCGATCGGTGTTTCGCTGACCGCCAGCTCGACGGCGAGCGGCGTCGACGCATTCTCGCCCTGCTGCTCGCCCATGTGCCACTGGCGCCCGAGCAGCCACAACGGATCGCCGAGTTCGGCCGCGAAGCCGCGCTGCAGGTCGCCCTGCGGACCCTGCTGCGGCTCGAGGCGCCAGTGCAGGTCGACGTTCATGGCGCAGTGCGCTCCCAGTCGCCGAGTTGCAGGCCCGCGACATCGGAGTAGCGCGACGGCACCGTGGTCATCGGCAGCACCGCGGCCAGCGTGTGCAGGTCGCGCGGTGACGCCATGCGCGCGTGCGCGAGTTCGCGCGTCTCGGCCACTATGTCGAGCAGCGTGGCGGAATCGAGCGGGGCGTTGTCCACCGGCGGCACCGCGAGCAGGATCGCCTGCGGCGGCCGCGATGCTGGCGCATTGAACCCGAACGCCGCGGTGACGGTATGTTCCTGCGCCGGAATCGTTTCGGTCCAGCTGTCGAGCATCGCCACCGCCAGCAACGGATCGCCCGCCGCGGCCAGCGTGTTGGCAGGTGCATAGGCGACGACCAGCGCCGGCAGCGGCGGTTCGATGGCGTGGTTCGGGCGCGGCACGTTGTGCTGCCACGGGTTGCCCGGCCAGTTCGTCCACGCCGCCAGCGCGGGCCACGACTTCAAGGTCGCTTCGAACTGGTAGCCCTCCACGCGCGCGGCCGACGCGCGCACCGCGGCCATCGTGGCGAGCCACGTGCGATCGAGGCGATTGCCGCCGGCACCGGGATTGCCCGCCAGCGGCATCGCCTCGCGCGGTTCCACCGTCATTGCGGCCGCGCCGACCGCCGTGGACGCGATCTGCGATTGGCGCAGTCGCGCGAAGATCGGCAAGCCGCCGCCCGGCGCCACGAGTTCGGCGAGTGCCCGCGCGAGACGATCGGTGGGTAACGCCGCCGTCGTGACGGCTGCGGGATCGGGGGCATTTTCGACGCGGCCGCCGAGCGCGTCGCGCGCCTTGCGCAACGCGTCCTGGCGGCGATCGGCGGGATCCTGCACCTGCGCATCCGGCATGGGGGCGATGCCGAACCGGCGCGCGCCGACGAGTGCCGTGGCGCCGGCGATTGCGGTGACAGGGGGCGTCAATGCCGTAACGAGCGTGTCCAGCAGCGCGGTGGCCAGCGCGTGGACGGCGGCGTAGCGCGCGAGGAGATCGACGCGCACGGCATCGTCTTCATCTGCGGCGACACGGTGGCTTATGGCGGCGAGCTGCGTCGGCAGCGCAGGCGGGCTGCAGAGCGTCGTGCCCAGGCGATGCAGCCGCGCATGCAGGATTCCTCCCGTGCCCCCGGTGCGCACGCGCGGCTGCACGCTGGCGGCCGTCCCTGCCGTGTGCGCCAGCACGAGTCCGGCGACCTGCTCGGGACGCAGCACGACGAGGTCGATCACCGCGAGTCCCAGGTCGGCCAGCGTCACCTCCCGCGTGATTGTGGTGAACGTGCCGTCGGCGGCGCGGACGCGATCCTCGCGCGTCCACGTCCACTGCGCCGGCGCGGGGAATGTCGCGTCGACGAACGCGGCGTAGGATGCCTCGGCCAGCACGACCGGCGACATGCCGTCGAAGGAGGGGGGCGCGTTCCTATGCGGCAGCGCGGCAAGCAGCACCGTGGACGCGCTGTCGCCCGAGCGCGGGGTGCGCAGCACATCGATGTCCGGCGGCAGGTCGAGGCCCGCGGCCGCCTCCATCGCGGCGCCGGCGGTATCGCCGCGGCCGGAGACCACGTCGAAAATGGCGTCGGCGACCAGCAGATCGCCATAGACGTCGACGGCTTCGCGCAATTCAACGAGCCGCGCCACCTGGTCGGCGCGCAGCACGATGCCGGTATCGGCGGTGATCTGCGCCGGCGTGCGCGCGATCACCTGCTCGCCGTCGCACACGCGGCGCCCCTGGTTCGCGCTGTGCAGCATGTAGCGCTGGCGCAGCGCGTCGACGCTTTCCTTCGCGGCGGCAATGCGCTCGACTTCACGGCCGAGCACCTCGGACAAATGCGCGCCGATCCGCACTTCGGCGGCGAGACGCTGCGCGAGGCGCGCACGCGCGGAGTCGATGCTCATGTCCCAGCGGCGTGAGCCCGGCAGCGCGCCGGCGGCCGGCGCGGGATCATAGACCGCCTTGTCGCGCAGGATCACCGCGGCGCGCGCCGGCGCGACGGACGGCGCGAGCAGCAGGCCCGCGGCGGTCGGTCCGCGCGCCCCGCTGTACGGACGGTCGACCCAGCCATAGGCGCCCAGCCGGCGCCGTTCCGAAAAGTACGGCTCCGTCGACAGGCGGCGCCAGGCAATGCCGGTGATCCACGGATCGATGCGATGGCTCGCGGTGTCGAGCGTGGCGAGGAACGTGCGCTCGAGCACGCGAGGATCCTCGTCGGCGAGCGCGTCGAGTGCCTGCCACAGTGCTGCGAACAACGCGCCGGCCGGTGTGCCGCCGAGTTGTCCGGGCGCCGCACCCGGATCGAACCGGTCCGACAACCGCCCCTCGCCGACGGCGACGGGACCGCGGACGCCGTTGCCGGTGCGTACGACCTCGCTGGCCGCGACGATCGCCGAATGCAGGATCAGCCGGAACAGCAGGCTCGCCGGCTGCCCGCGATGGAGAATCTCGAACACGCTATTGTCCAGGCCCCGCTTGAACTCGCGCGCGAACCAGTGCAGTGCGCGCGCGAAGAGCGTGCGGCCCTCGGTGCGCATCCACGCCGTTTCCTCGGCGGGCTTGGTGGGTTCGACCAGAGGCAGCGTGATGTCGTTCTGGCTGCCGAACTGTACGAAGGCACGTTCGGGTTCGCCGCCGCGCAGCTTGCGTGGCACGGCGGCCTGCTTGCGCCACCAGTCGAGCACGTCTGCCGGCGACGTGGTCGCGCTCATTGCCACCTGCATCACTTCGAGCGGCACCTGCGCCGTCTGCTTCAAGCGCAGCGTCACCGGCAACCGCTCGAGGAGCTGCAGGACCTTCTCGGAATCCGCGCCGGCGATGGTGCCTGCGTCGCGGGCGAGCCGCGCCCACAATGCGCGCGCCGCCGTCAGATGCGCGACCAGTGTCGGCTCGACATCGGCGTCGTCGCCCACCGCATCCCAGCGCGCGAGCGACGTCACCGGCAGCACGCCGTACGGCTGGTTGCCGATGCGGATCGGCGGCAGCGGACCTTCCGGCAGCAGGTAGTCGCCTGCCCATGTTCCGAGGCGCAGCGTCGCGTCGGGATCGCCGAAGTCCACGCCCCAGATGTCCTTCAGGTTCGCGCCCCACAATGCGGGCCACAACGCGCGCACCAGCGATCGCGCGCGCTCGTCGTGCGGCAGCAGCGCCTGCGGGTCCTCACCCGGCGGCTCATCGGCGCGGCCACGCACCGGCGCGGGCAGCGGGCCGAGCGCGGCGCGCCGTCCGGTCAGCGTGCCGCTCAACAGGCCTTCCTCGTCGTCGCTGCGGGGTGCGCGCACCGTGGCGAGCCACGCTTCGTCGTCGTGCCCCAAGTCGGCGGCTGCCGCGCCGGCGACGGTATTGGTCGGCATGCCCGGCGCGAGGATCGCGAGCAGTCCCGCATCGCGATGCGCGGCGAACAGCGCCGCCGGATCGTCGTCGCCGAGCCCGATGGCATAGAGCACGTCGATGTCGTCCGGAAGGATCCCGAAATCGGCGAGTTCGATATCGGCGGCGAGCCCGGCGGCAAGCGCGCCGTCCCACGTGGGCCGGAATATTTCCTCGCCGGCAGCAGGCGCCGGCGCGGTGTCGTCGAGTTCAATGCGCAACGCATTGCCACTCGGCGCGAGCGTGGCGAGCTGCACGAACGCGGACGCGCCGGCGGCGGCGGGGCGCGCCGCCCACAACTCGATCGACTGCGGCAGTCCACGCATCAGGCTCGGCCGCGGCGCGTCACGCAGTTGCGCGCCGGTGCGATCGGCCGCAAAGCCGGCGACACCTGCCTGCGCGGGGAAGGTCCGCGCGAGCCACGCGGCGCGCGCGCCGCCGTACGCTCGCGCCAGGCGATTGAACGCCGCGCGGCCCTCATCGGTGGTGAAATCTCCCGCGGCCTCGCGCCATGCAGCGTCCAGCGCCGCCAGTTCCTGTTCGCGCACCGTGTCGTCGTGGCGGTCGATCCACGGCACATCAGGCATCACGATGACGCGCAGTCGGCATCCACTCGCATGCGGATCGAAGGCGGTTTCGATCCGCACCGGCAACAGGACGCCGACAGGTGTGCTCACGAAGCAGTACCTGCGCGCTGCGCGCTGCGGCATTCGCGCTGGGGACGGCCCGGCGCGCGGAATGGATTGCCTGCGCGCTGCGCGCTGCGGCATTCGCGCTGGGGACGGCCCGGCGCGCTCATGGCGCGGCCCCCAGGAACTGGTCGCCGCGGAAGAGCACGCGCGTCGGCAGCGCGAACGCGTCCTTGGCGGCCTTGCCGCCGTCGCCGGCGCCGGATGCGTTGAGTTTGCCGACGTCGAAGCGATAGCCGGGCGGCGCCTCTTCCACCACCACCCACAAGTCGACGAGTGCTTCGGGCGGCACCGGGAAGCCGAAGAACACGAGATCCTCGTCGATCTCGCCGGTGAAGACGGGCGCGGTGTTGGGTGCGAACGTTGCATCCTTCATCCAGTCCGGCTTGCCCACGGCTTTCGCCGCGGGCGTCAGGTAGACGAGGGTGCGCGGATAGCGCCGGAAGAGATCGGTGCGGAACACGAGCACCAGTTGGCGCGCCTGTGTCGGGTCCGGCGCGTGATCGGGATGGCCGAGCGGCTGGCTCGCGCTCCACTTGTGAATGCCGACGATGTCGGTGGTCGGCGTGCTGGAGGCGGCGGACGTGGCGGGCGTCACGCGCTCCCAGAAGCGGCGCAGCGGCGTGCAGCGGCTGCGGACCGGGATGTTGCGCCAGCGCATCTCGCCCAGTGCCTGCGTGTTGAGTCCCGTGAGGAACGCATTGATGAAGCGCGGATTGGTGCCGAGCGCAATGACGTCGTCCGGTTGAATGCCCTCGCGCCCGAGCAGCAGCCACTTGCGTCCCTCGTCGCGCAGGAAGCGCCATGCGGGCAGGTCGAGGTCGGGACAGATTTCCGGCGGCGCGAAAGGCTCCGCCGGATCGAGACCCGTGATGGTGTCCAGCACCCGGCGCGCGGCCACGCCCTTGCGATCTGGTCGAAACGCGTCCTGCAGCGCCGCGTCGAGTCGCGCGAAATCCACCGGTCGGCAGCGCGATGGTCGCGGCGCTTCCCTGTCGGCCTGTCCCAGCGCTTCCTGCAGCTGCCTGAGACCGCTGTCGCGCGCGTTGTCCGCCGCGCGTTCGCGCAGCGCGGCGAGTGTCGCATCGTCGGGACGGCGACCGGAAGGCGCGATGACCGCGCGCAGCAGTTCCGGCCAGCGCGCCGGCGGGACGGCACGCAGCAGAGCAGCGTCGACGCCGGCGTTGGCCAGCGCCTTTCCCAGTGCGCCGGCGTCGGGGACGCCGAACACGTTGCGGCCGTCGCCGCGGCCGAGATCGGCGCCGAGAAAGTCCGCGTGCGGCAGTCCACGCTGCGATTTGCCGCCGTCGCGCGCTTCCGCCGGCCGACGCACCGGCGCGAGACGATCGCAGGCATTCGCCGCGGCGAGGATCGCGCCCGGCGCGAGCGCGCCCGGCCTGGCCTGCCGTGCGCGTGCGGTGCCGGGACGCAGCAGTCGCCGCGCCGCCGACGACAGCAACGCGGGCGGCAGCGGCCGTCCGTTGGTGCGGCCGTTGTCGGGATCGGTGATGGCCGACAGGACGGTGGCGCCGCCGCCGGGCGCGGCCGTGGCCGCCACGCGCGCGAGCGCGGGACCGAAGAGCGACACCCGATCTTCCGGTGTGGCCGGCAGGCGGCGTGCCCACAGCGAACCGCCGGCCGCGAGCCCCGCGGTGAGCGCGCGAATGCGCTGCGCCGCGACGAATACGCCGGCCGCGCGTTCGCGCGCGGCATCGGCGATCAGGTCCTGCTTCGCCACGCCGCACCAGAGCCCGAGACCGGACGCCACGCGATGGCGCGGCTCGCCATTCAGCATCGCGCCCCATCCCGTCGCGGGTTGCAGCGGGTCGGCGACCCAGGCCTCGCCATAACGCGGCAGCTGCACGACATGGCGACCCTGCGCGTCGGTGGCGGGCAGGCGCAGCGCGGCGTTGGCGGCCGCGACGTCGGCCGGTGCCGGGCCGTCGGGATCGACGCCGGAGGCGGGCACGGCCGATGGCGGCACGAGCGCGCTGCGGACGGTGACGACGTTGGCGGCGACGGGCAGCGGATACTCGAGATCGCCGCGACCCACCTGTGCCACGAGCGGGTCGTCGGCGTTGCGCGTGCGCAGCCGCAACGCCAGATCCTTGAAGTCGCCGGCATCGCCGGTGCGAAACCGCCACGAATGATAGGCGGGCAGCACCACCTCTGGCTCCCCTCCCGTCCATGCCGCGGCACCGTCGGCGGTGAACGCCGGCACCACCACCGCGAGGTAATCCGTGTTGGGCTGCAGGTCGAACGGCGACAACAGGCGCGACGTCTGCATCGGTGCGGGCGGGTTGGTCTGCTGCACGTGCGCCCAGCGCGCGGATTTTGCGAGCTCGTGCTTCTTCAGAACGTCAAGCGCAATGGCCACGCGACCGCCCGGCTGCAGTGTGACCTGATGCGTGGGCCCGACGACGAGCACGATCCAGGGTCGCCATGCGTCCCCTGTTTTCGGCACCGGCGTGTAGCGCCACGGCAGGTCGGGGGCGCCCAGCTCCACGAACGCGCACATCGTCTCCTCGGCGCTCTGCGCGCCGGACGCGGGCGAGACGTTGGTGATCGCACCCGGCAAAAAGCTGACGACGTCGCGCGGGCCGTGGAATTCGAACTCGACGCCGGCCGTCTGTGCGGCGCCGGTCTCGACCGCGCGTGCTTCGAGCGTCACCTTGGCACGCAGCCGACCGGCGTTCGCGGCGCCTTCGAGCGCACCGCCCTTGCGCTGCCAGCCGAAGAAGCTGAGGTCGTCCATCTACGCGACCGCGGCCAGCGAGACCGGCGAATCCGCCGCGGGCAACGCCACCGACGCACGGCCGTGGCGCACTGCGACGTGCGCGGCCGTGCGGCTGGAGGCCGGCGTGGCAGTGCCATCCGCGGCGCGCGTGACCCACGGCTCGTCCTTGACGGTGACGAGGGCACTGCGGTCGGTCACCGCAGGCGCTGCGCGGCGGCCACCCATGAGGCCGAGCACACCGTTGTCGAAATGGAGCAGCACGCCCGCGACAAAGAGCGGGCGGCCGCGATAGTAGTTGCGATACGCGACCGCCAGCGGAGCTGCAGTGGCCTCCGCGGCGCCGAACGCAAGCTCGAATCCGGAATCGAGCCGATCGAACGGCGGCTGGTTGAGCGCCTCGGCCACCGACAATTCCATGTACGTGCCGGGCGCGAAGTAATCGGGCTCGACTGCGCCCGCCGTGACGCCGGGGCTGGTCGGCGCAATGGCCGCCGTCGTCGGCTGGCCGAGGCGAAGGCCGCCGAAGCGTTCCAGCGGAAGATTGAGCGGCGCGATGCGCTGGCTGAACACGATCGTGCCGAGCGGCGACACCAGCGCCACACCCGTCGCGGGCGCCGGCTTCAACGCGATCAGCGCATCCGCGCCTCCTCGCGCGCGCAGGTTGGCCGGGACGAGCTGCTTCGCGAGTTCCGGCACGAGGTCGATGGTGGCGGCGGCCTGGCCGCCGCCCGCCCCGATCGTGAAGGTGTCGCTCCAGCTGAACTCGACGAGCCACAGATCGATCGAAATCGACGCGTCGATGACGTTGGGGCCGGGCCCGGAAATGCGGCCGCTGACATCCACGCCGGCGAACGTCGTGCCGAGCACGCCGACACGCAGCCCGCCGTGGATCTCGACTTCGTAGTGGAACGGCTGGAACTGGAACAGCGCATCGAGGCTCACATAGCCTTGCGCCGTGATGCCGATGTTGATGCCGAGCTCGAGCCGGCCGCCGACCTGGAACGTATTCGACGTGACGGCGACGTAGGCCTCGAAACGCAGCCACAAACCGGGCAGGTAGTCGAAGTCGGTGGACAGTGCGATGCGCCGCATCGGCGCGACCACCGCGGGAGCAGGATTGAAGCCCGGATAGAAGCCGCCGACGGACAGCACCTGATACGGCGGCGAACCCCAGCAGGTGATCAGCACGGCGTCGCCGGCCGCGCGGAAGATGCCGAGCGCCTGCGAGTTGACGAGCGAGGCGCGGATGGACAGCAAGCTCTTGACGAAGTCGATCTCGCCGATGACGTCGATCTGGAAATGGAGGAGCGGCACGCCCGGCGCGGGCACTTCGGCGATGGCCCGTCCGACGAGCACGATGCGCGCGGGACCAGGCAGTTCGATGAACACGCCGACGTCCACGCGCAGGAAGGCGATTTCGCCGATCTTGAGCCAGCTCAACTGCATCGTCGGCCCGACGACGAACGAGCCGGGCGCGGGAACGAAGATCGAACCCAGCGTTTCCAGTATCGCCGGCGCGTTCGCGGCAGGATCGTCGGCGAACAGGGCATCGGTGGCGGCGCCGCTCGCGAGCCGCGCACGCATCGCGTCGGTGTCCGCGCGGCGGTTGACGCCGATGAGGCCGCCGACGCCCGAGATCGCGAACCCGAAGCCGAGCTGGATGCCTGGCGTGAAGCGCGCGCCCAGCAGCATGACGAGCGAGAGCGTACCGCCGGGGCGTTCGAGGATGCCCAGCGCCGAGACGCTCAACACGCCGAGCGTGATGCCGAACGAGCCCGCCAGCCGCCAGTGCGGCACGTCACTGAACGACAGGCTCCCGCCTCCGCGCGCGATGCCGGCGTCGATGTTGATCGCCAGCCCGGACGGCGGGAGGAAGCCCAGCACGTCACCCGCGCTCGCACCCGTGCGTTGCGCGTTGATCGCTGGGATCAGCACCTTGAGCTCGACCGGGCCGAGGCTCGCACCGCCGGCGAGATCGTCGCGCCAGCGATTCAACTGGTCGAGCGGCGTATTGCTGGGAATCAGCGTCGGCAGCACCGACGCGATGCCGGGAATCGGCGGCAGTCGATAGCCGACGGAATCGAGGATCAGCGCCAACGGTCCGCCGCCCGGAAACGCGGCCTGCGTGAGCGTCGTCAGCTTGGTACGCCAGTCCGCGAGTGCGGCGCGCCATTGGTTTTCAGTGGTGGCAAGATTGGCGGCCGCCAACTCGAGTGCGGCGCCGGAGGTACGCAGGGCGTTCGCAGACGCAACACTTCCGGGCGCGATGGCCACCGCGCGGGCCGCGAGCGTATCGGTGAAACTCCCGAGCGTATTCGGCATCAAGGCCCGCCATGGCTTAAGGGCGACACTGCAGCGGCGTCGGGCGCGTAACAGACAGCCGTCACATGGACGCCCCGGCGACGGGGCGGGGCGAAATCGTCTTGGGTGCGCCGTTCACCGATTCTAAGGTTCCGCGTAGATATGTCAAATACAATATGAACATCACAACTCTGTCAGCCACGCGTCATCCGAGTCACCAGCCGCATCAAGCATGACATTGGGAAGGAGACCGCCATGCCGGAATATCTCGCACCGGGCGTCTATGTCGAAGAATTTGCCGCGGCGCCGGCGTCCATTCCGGGCGTTCCCACGTCCACCATTGACATCGCGACGGCACAACGACTGGTGGCGGCCATCAGACCGGTCATCGAAGAGATGCAACCGGAGTGGTCTGACTTCAATCACCGCGACCCCGGGGTCACGCTGATCGAACTGTTTGCGTACCTCACCGACTCGTTGCTTTTTCGGTCCGTACCGGATTGGGCCGAGCGGAGCAAGGCCGCGCGGCGCTTGGCGTACAACCTGACGATCGCCGCGGGTGCATGCGCGGCGGAGGGCGGGACATTGAAGCGTCCGCATTACTTCGCCGGGAAGCGGCTCGATGCGGCGACGCTGCAGGCGGAGCAGGACTACCACCGCGAAAAGCGGCGGCGTCACAATCGGCACCTGCATGGATGTGGAATCGTCTGCGGTCTCGAGGTTCGTGTCGACGCGACCAGCGATGTCGGAAGCACACGCATCGTCATCGAACCGGGGTACGCGCTCGATGCCAACGGCGACGACGTCGCAGTCGCGAGTTGCGTGCGGATCGCCTTGCCGCCTGCCGGCGACGCCGTCTTCGTGTCGATCCGCGCGTGGGACCATCCCTGCGCAGCGGTGCCGGCAGCCGCCGGTGAAATCGACAGTGACTACGTCGAAGAGGCGTGCCTCGTCGCGTTCACCCCCGACGCCACGCCGCCGGCGCTGGCAATCGCGCGCCTCCTCCGTTCGACAGGAGGCTGGGCCGTGGATGCGGCCTTTGTTCCGCAGCGTTCGACCTAGAGATCGTCAGGCATACGGACAAGGGCCTACTTCGAGTTTCCCCGTGGCGTAGGGGGCCGGATGCGGGATTAA
>JBDTNR010000012.1:0-17384 GCA_039933655.1 Betaproteobacteria bacterium
TCCAGATCATCATCATCGACATCGTGTTTTCGCTCGACTCGATCATCACGGCGGTGGGGATGGTCAGCGAGATCGCCGTGATGGTCGCCGCGGTCGTCGTTTCGGTGGCGCTGATGATGTTGTTCGCCGGCGCGATCGGACGCTTCGTCTCGGCGCATCCGACGATCAAGATGCTTGCGCTGTCGTTTTTGTTCGTCGTCGGCGTCGCGCTGATCGCCGAAGGCTTCGACAAGTCGGTGCCCAAGGGCTACATCTATTTCGCGATGGCCTTCTCGGTCTGCGTCGAGATGCTGAACCTGCGCGTTCGCCGGAAGAAGACGGCGCCGGTGCACCTGCGCCAGCGCTACGTCGAAGCGCGCAGGCCCGGGAAGGGGGCAGCGAAGTGAAGACGTTCCGGTGGGGCATCGTCGGCGGCGGCGACGTCACCGAAAGCAGAAGCGGGCGGGGGTTCCCCGGGGCCGCACGCTCGGAGCTCGCCGCCGTCATGCGCCGCAACGGTGCGTCCGCCGCCGATTACGCACGGCGGCACGCCGACGCCGACGCGATCATCCGCGCGCCCCGACGGCACCGGCGCCGATCGCGATCATCCGCGGCCACGTCGTCGAGGAAGTGCCCACCGGCGATCCGGAGCACGTGCACCAGCCCCTGATCCAGACGATCGTCGACGACCTGAACGGACGCGGCGCCGGTCCCTAGCACCGGCGAATGGGGCGCGCGGACCGTCCAGGTGATGGACACGATCCGCGCCGGGTTTCGCGGCCGCGCGGAGTAGTGTCTGCCGGGCGGTGGCCGCTACGGGCCGAGACGGAAGTACTCGATCGCCGTCCTGCCCAGCACCTGTTCGCGCGCCTGCGCCGCGATCGGCAGCGCGGCGACGCGCGCGACAATGTCGTCCTCCTGGTCCCAGCCGGCGAAATTGGTGCCGAGCATCACGCGGCCGGCACCCTCGCTGCCGATGACGAACGCCATCGCCTCGTCGGTGCCGGCGAGACAATCGAAGGTCAGCTGCGCCCATTGGTCGGCGAAGCCGCGCTGCAGGAGCGCCTGCGCCCATGGCCGTCGCCGCAGCGCCGTCTGCAGGCGTCCCTTGAGGAAGGGCGCGGTGCCGCCGGCGTGCGGGATGTGCACGCGCAACCTTGGATGCCGATCGAGGACGCCGCCGAACAGCAGGTGGGCGACGGACGCCGTCTCGTCGTGCGCGAAGCCGATGACGAGATCGAGGTCCCACTTTCGCGAGCCATGCTGGTCGCCCGCGCCGCGCTCGACATCGGCCGGCGCCGGATGCACGACGACCGGCACGTCGAGCGCCTCGAGCGCGCACCAGACGGGATCGAGCGTGCGCGCCGCGAGGTCCGTGCCCGCGAAATCGCTGCCGATGTAGGCGCCGCGCAATCCGAGCTCACCCACGGCGCGCCGCAGTTCGGACACTGCCGCGCCGACGTCCTGCATCGGCAGCTGCGCGAGGCCGGAAAACCGTTGCGGATGCTTGCGCACCGTGCGCGCCATCGCGTCGTTTTGCGCGCGGCAGAACGCGAGGGCGGCCGCGGCTGGCTGTGCGTAGAAATAGCTCAGCGGATTGGGAGAGAGCAGCTGGTGATCGATGCCGAGCCGGTCCATCGCGGCCAGCCGTAACGACACGTCGGAGAACGGCGAACCTGTGAAGCGCACGCCGCGCAGCACGTAGTGGCCGGAACGGAAGAAATTCTGGCCGTCGGCCACGCCCATCTCGGGGCCGGCGGCGCCGGCCAGCCCCATGACGTCCGGAAAAAGGATGTGGGCGTGTACGTCGACGGTGCGCATGCGCCGGCGACTACTCGGGCTGCACGTTCGCGTCGCGGGCGACCTTCGTCCACTTCGCGGTTTCGCTCTTGAGGTAGGCGTCGAACGCGGCGGGCGAATCGGTCTTCACCTGGAAGCCCATTGCGTTCAGTTTCTCCCGAACCTCGGGCAGCGCCATTGCCTTGGCCGTGTCGGCGGCCAGCCGCGCGACGATCGGCGCCGGCGTGCCCTTAGGTGCGTACAGTCCCATCCAGCCGACGGCCTCGTAACCGGGCAACCCCGCCTCCACGGCCGTGGGGATGTCGGGCACGGCGGCCAGGCGCGCGGGGCCCGTCACCGCCAGGCCGCGCAACTTCCCGGCCTTGATGTTGGGAATGACGGTGTTGTCGAACGCCACCTGCACCTGTCCGCCAAGCAGGTCGTTGACCATCGGCGCGCTGCCCTTGTACGGCACGTGATTGATCCTGGTGCCGGCCATCGTGTTGAACAGTTCGCCGGCAAGGTGCGGCGTGGTGCCGTTGCCCGACGAACCGAAATTGAGCGTGTCCGGCTTGGCCTTGGCGAGCGCGATCAACTCGGCCAGCGTGCGCGCGGGCACGTTCGCATTGACGGTGATGATGTACGGCGTCAACGCGACCAGCGAGATGGGTGCGAAGTCCGCGACCGGGTCGTACGGCATCTTCCTGTAGACGGACGGCGCGATCGCATGGCTGCTGACCGTGCCCAGCAGAAGCGTATAGCCATCGGGCGCGGCCTTGGCCACGACGTCGGAGCCGATGAGGCCTCCTGCACCCGCCTTGTTGTCGATGATCACCGTCTGGCCGAGCGATGCCGTCAGGCGCTCGGCGAGAAGCCGCGCGACCTGGTCGACGGCGCCGCCCGGTGGATACGCCACCACGAGACGCACCGGCTTGCCGGGATAGTCCTGCGCGAGGGCGGCGAGTGGATCGCCAAGCGCGACGCTCAGCGCCACGGCGAGGGACAGGAAACGCGAAATGGACACGGGCTGCTCTCGATGGTGTGGTTGATGCCGCCAGGCGCGCGCGGTCCGCGCGAAGCAGTCGGGACTAGCCGCGGCCGACGAAGGGCATCTTGGTCGCCATGATCGTCATGGACTGCACGTTGGCGTCGAGCGGCAGGCTCGCCATGTAGACGACGGCGCTCGCGACATGCCCGACATCCATCAGCGGCTCCACGGCGAGCTGGCCGTTGGCCTGGGGGACGCCCGTTGCCATGCGCGCCGCCATTTCCGTCCCGGCGTTGCCGATGTCGATCTGCCCGCACGCGATGTCGTACTTGCGCCCGTCGAGCGACGTCGACTTGGTCAGGCCGGTGATCGCATGCTTGGTGGCCGTGTACGGCGCTGAGTTGGGCCGCGGCGCGTGCGCCGAGATCGAACCGTTGTTGATGATGCGGCCGCCGCGTGGCGACTGGTCCTTCATGATCCGGATCGCCTCCTGCGTGCACAGGAACGCGCCGGTCAGGTTGATGTCGACGACGCTCTTCCACTGTTCGAACGTCAGCTCTTCGAGCCCGATGGCGGGCGCACCCACGCCCGCATTGTTGAACAGCACGTCGAGGCGGCCGAACGCGGCCTTCACGGCGCGGAACAACGCGGCCACCGAGGCGGGGTCCGCCACGTTGGTCGGCACGGCGAGCCCGCGCGACGCATGCGCACCGGCGGAGGCGATCGCTTCCGCGAGCGGTTCGCGGCGGCGACCCGCGAACGCAACTCGGTAGCCGGCGGCGAGCAGCGCGACGGCGACCGCACGGCCGATGCCGGTGCCGGCGCCCGTCACGAGCGCGGTCTTCTGTATGGAGTCCATGGGGCTTCCGGTGGGGTGGCAGACGCGAAAAACAAAGCGCGCCAGCGACCAGCGGAGGCGGCGCGCGACCAGCCACCATTGTGACGGGGACCGGTGGTTGAATACAACCGCAATGCCAAGGCAGTTCCTCGAGCCGCCGAAAGCGCGCGCAACTGGGAGCGGGATGGGCGCAGGGCCGCGCCGTGGCTGGCGCCTGGTCGAGCGCGCGCCGGGCGCTAAGCGACGCACGCAGGGGATGTCCACCCCAAACAGAGGCCGTGGCCGAACGGAGGTCGCGGCGCGCGGGACTCCGCGTTGCGGCGGAACGCCGCCGGCCGCGGTGGCCGACAGCCCCTTGCGGTGCCAGGACTCCTGCGGTTAATATGACATTGGCATGTGCACCCCCAACGTGCATGTCGCCAAACGCGCAGGAAGACTAGGGCCATGACCTGCAGCATCTGCGGCAAAGCCACCGGACCGGGCGCACTGCTTTGCCGTCCCTGCAAGGCGGCGTTGAAGCGCGCCCGGCAACTGACGGTGCAGGATTTTCCAGGGACGCCGGCGACGGTGACGATGCCCGGATTTCTGCCGTCGCTGCAGCGGTCGCATGCCATGCCGGCGCGAGCGGCCGCGCCCCGCGGGGATGCCGGCGATTCAAGGCGCAGGCTGTTGCTCGCAACGATCGCCATCGCGCTGCTCGCCGCCGCAGCCTACGTGGGCCAGCGCGGCATGGCGGCGGACGAGCCCGGCGCCGAGCACGCGACCGCGCCACCGGCAGGCACCGCGGTACCGCCGCCCGCCGCGCCGCCGGCAGTTCCCATGCCCGCCGCGACCGCCACCGTCGGTGCGGAACCGCCCCTCGCTGCGCCGCCGCCTGGCCCTGCCCCCACGACGAAGAGCCCGCCGCCCGCCGCTGCGCGGTCTCCGACCAACTCCAGGATGGCATCCGCACCAGTGCCGCCGCCCGCGCCGCCGCCGGAGGTCCGCAGTGCCGCAGCGGAAGTTGCGGAGCCGGTGCCGCCGCTGCCGGTCCTGCGTGTGCCGCCGCCGCCCGACCGCTGGCAGACCATGGCCGATGCGCTGCAGCGTTGCGCGAACGAAGGCGGGTTCTCGGGCTTCATCTGCGACCAGCGCGTGCGCCTCGAGTCGTGCGACGGATACTGGGGCCGCGTCGCGCAATGCCCCAATCCGCCGGAGAATCCGCGCTGATCAATTGCCTCCTGCGCCGAGCCGGCGCAACCGCTCGGCGAGCGGCAGGGCGTAGGCCGGAAAGCTCTGGATGTCGTTATGGCCCGCGCCTTCGACGCGCAGCAGTTCCACCGGCGAGCGCACCAGTGCGCGCAGCCGTTCGCTGTCCTCCACCGGAATCAGCGCATCGCGGTCGCCGTGTATCAGCAGCACCGGGCTCGTGACGTCGCCGATGATCGCATCGGTACGCAGCGGGTACTTGACGATGAACGCCGGCGCGATCGGAAAGGCGCGTTGCGCGGCCGCGGCGAGGCTCGTGTACGGCGACACGAGGACCAGCAACTGCGGCGACACGTCGCGCGCCAGCGCGACGGCGAGCCCGGTGCCAAGCGAACGCCCGTAGACGACGATCGGCTTGTCGCGGTAACGCGGCGCGATCGCATCCCACGCCGCGCGGACGTCGGCATGCAGTTGCGCCTCGTTCTCGATGCGCCCGGTGCTCTTCCCATAGCCTCGATAGTCGATGATGAAGAGGTCGTAGTTGACGCGCCGGTAGAAGTCGACGCCGGTCGTCCACGTCTCGAGGTTGCCGGCGTTACCGTGCAGGAAGAAGACCAGCCCACGCGGGTCGTCCTGCGTGAAATGCAGTGCATGCAATGTGGCGCCGGCCACGGGCACGGAGACCTCGGCAAAACGCTGGTCGAAGCGGAACCGGTGCTCGGCCGGAAGCGTCGATGCCGGAAAGATGAGCCGCTCCTGCGCGAAGTAAAGCGTCGCGAGCAATGCGGCGTAACCGCCGGCGGCAACGAGGACCAGTGTCGCGATCAAGGGATAGCGCGCTTGGGGGTCAGAGCTGCAATTATCGGCCCTGCGAAGGTTAAGGGCTCTCCAGTAGCCTTCGTTGCCAAAACTTGCATGCCTTGGGGTCAGAGCTGCAATTATCAGCCGGCTCCGGTTGATGGCGCTACATGAGCGCTCCATGCCGATAATTACAGCTCTGACCCCAAAGCGCGATGAACCGGGGGCGCGCCGGCGTCTCGCGTAAGATGCACGACTTCGTTCGCCGCGAGACCGCAAGATGCCCGCCTACTGCAGCCATTTCGACCAGGTGCACCCCGTGACGCCCGACTCCGGAGGATGTGCGGAGTGCCTGGCGATGGCTGACCGCTGGGTTCATCTGCGGCTGTGCCTCGCCTGCGGCCATGTCGGTTGCTGCGACAGTTCGAAGAACAAGCACGCGACCAAGCATTTTCACGCGACCGGCCATCCGGTCATGCGCTCGTTGGAGGCGGGCGAAACGTGGGGCTGGTGCTACGTCGACGAGCGCATGTTCGATCCGATGCCCGGGAGTTCCAGCCAGCGTTGAAGCGGCCGGTCCCGTTGAGCGAGCGTCCCGATCCCCCAAGGCGGCCCGACTCCGGGCCGTCGCTGCGCACGCGCGAAGCTTTTCGTCGAGTGTTTCCCGGCGTGATGGTCGCGATGTTCCTGGCGGCCGCCGACCAGACGATCCTGGCCAGCGCGTTGCCGACGATCGCCGCCGCGCTGGGGGGCCTCGCCGATCTCTCGTGGGTCGTCGTCGCGTATCTGCTGGCGGCGACGGTCGCCGCGCCGCTCTACGGCTACCTGGGCGACCGCTTCGGGCGGCGGCGGATGCTGCTTGGGGCGCTGGCGATCTTCACCGGCGCCACCGCCGCCTGCGCGCTGGCGCCGAGCTTCCTGTGGCTTGTCGTGTTCCGCGCGCTGCAGGGCTTAGGCGGCGGCGGCCTCATGACGCTCGCGCAGGCGCTGATCGGCGAGCATGTGGCGCCCCGCGAGCGCGGACGCTTCGCCGGTTACTTCGCGACGGTGTTCGCGCTGGCGAGCACCACGGGGCCGGTGCTGGGCGCGTACCTGACCGAGCATTTCAGCTGGCGCGCGATCTTTCTCATCAACCTGCCGCTTGGCCTCGTCGCCGCCGCGCTGGCATTGCGCGTTCCGCATCCGCCGCTGCCGCCGCGCGACGGCCCGTTTCGCCCCGACGTGCTCGGCGCACTGCTGTTCGGCACCGGCACCGCGACGTTCCTGTTCGCGCTGTCGTCGGGCGGGCACCGGTTCGCGTGGCAGTCGTGGCCGATGGCTGCGCTGCTCGTCGTGGCCGCCGCGACGTTCGTGGCGTTGCTGGCGTGGGAACGCGACCACCACGACCCGGTGATTCCCATCCATTTCCTCGCGATTCCCGCGATCGCGCGCTCCGACGCCGTCGTGCTGTGCTTCGGCGGCGCGCTGTTTTCCGTGATCCTTTACATGCCGCTGTACCTGCAGCTCGGGCGTGGCATGGGAATCGGCGCGTCTGGCGCGCTGCTGCTGCCGATCACGCTGGCGCAGGTGACGTCGGCGGCGATCACCGGGCGTCTCGTCACGCACACCGGGCACGTCAACATCTTTCCGAAGATCGGACTGGCACTGGCGACCGTTGCGTTCCTCGGTCTCGCCCTTACCGTGACGAGCGCATCGACGCCGCTGGTGCTCGCGCTCACGGTGCTGGTAGGCATCGGCCTCGGCATGGTGATGCCGCCGACGCAGGTCACCGTGCAACTGGCGGCCGGCCGCGAAGCGCTCGGGGTCGCCACCGCGACGATTTCGCTGTCGCGCGCCGTGGGCGGGGCGATCGGCGTCGCCGTGGTGGGCGCCGTGCTGTTCGCGCAGATCGACCAGGCGACCGGCGGCGCGTCGGCGCTGCTGCGCCAGGCGATGGAGGGCGGCGCCGCGTTCATCGCGCAAATGACGGACGGACAGCGCGCGCAACTGTCCGCGCGCGTCGACGAGATCTACCGGATAGCATTTCTCGTCATTGCGGCGTTCTGCGCGATCGGCGCAGTGATCGCCACGACGATTCCACCGCTGCAGTGGTCCGACGAGGCGGAAGCCTAGAACCTATCTCGGAACAGGTTGCGCGACCCGATTGCCTTGTCGCGTCCTCGCTCGCCCCTCGCCGTAAGTTCATGCGCAATCTCGGAGCGCGCTGCGCTCCGTGGCGCACCGGGGGCCGCTCGCCCCTGTGTGACAGGCGCTAGTACTTGGATATCGCGCTGCCGGTTCCCGGCATGATCGCGGGCTTCAACTGCATGACGATGTCGTCGACGGTCGCCGTCGTGCCGCCGGTCGTCGGCGAAATGAATCCCGCCGGATTGCACGTCTCGAATTCGGCGATCAGCAGGTGCTCGCCACGCTGGCGCATCGCCGCACGTTGCGGCGCCTTGGGATCGCTCAGGTCGTACGGCGGCGTCGTGTCCCGGTAGATCGTCGTTTCGTTGCGGTCGATGACGATGAAGCACGGCGCGGCGACGGCCGTGCCGATCGTCGCAATCGCCGCCAACACCGCGGCCATGCCAATTCGATATGCGCGCATCGCTATCTCCTTCGTGCCGGATGCCGGCTGTGGTACGCGCCGACGGGACCAGAGTACATGGTAGCCCGAGTGCGCCGTTCCGCCAAATCGCGCGCCCGGCGCCGGCGCGTCGCGCCGCCGGCGGAAAGCGGTGCTAGCCCGCCGGACCGGCGAGCCGGGCCAGCAGGTGACCGCCGCCGGCCGCGGCCGCGGTCACCACGGCCCCCCACAGAGCATCGACGATGGCCACGCCGAGCGTCCATCCCTTGAGCGTCGCCAGGTTCGTCAGCTCGTACGTCCCGTAAACGACGAGCCCCAGCAGTGCGCCTGTCCACAGCGCGTGCGCAACGCTCGCGGTCGCCAGCGACGGCAACGTCGCGAAGAACACGATCGCCGCCGGATAAGCGATGTACAGCAGCGCGGCCGCTCCCCAATTGGGGCGTGCGAGCAGCAGCGGTCCGACCTGCGCCTGGTAGAACGCCTTGGCGACATGGCCGAGCCAGAGATAGTCCAGCGCGCAGAACACGACAAGCGCGCCGGCGTATGCGAGCAGCAGTCGAGTCATCTCGATGTCCGAAGCGGGTGGGCGACAGCCCTATTGTGCCTGCTGTCGGGCGCGGCCGGCACCCGCCGGATGCTGTACAAATCGCTTGCGTGCCGTTGCGTTCGCGGGGATTACACTAGTTGTGAAACACGGTTCATGCAAACCGGAAACAACCTTCTGACGCTTGACACCCGTCGCCCGCCGCAACGGCAGCCCATGCTGCAAAGGAGTTCGTCCATGCCATCGCGAAACGTTTCGGGAATCCTGCGCGTCGTCGCCGCCGTGGCATCGTTCGCGTTGGGAGGCGCCCTGGCAGCGGCCGCTCCGGCATACTTCGACGTCGCGCGCGGCGCGCAGCCGCACGACGTCGCCGCCGCGCCGGTCGCCGGCGGCCCCGTCTACTACACGGCGCAGAGTACGGGCAAGCTCGGCATCCTCGATCCCCGGACGCGCAAGGTGGAGGAGATCGAACTCGGGCCGCGCTCGTCGCCGCACGGCGTCATCGTCGGGCCGGACGGCGCGCCCTGGATCACCGACAGCGGACAAAATGCGATCCTGCGCGTCGATCCGAAGACCCACGCGATCAAGCGCTGGCCGCTGCCCGCGGGCAGCGGTTATGCGAATCTCAACACGCTGACTTTCGACGCCAGGGGTCGCGTCTGGTTCACCGGGCAGGCGGGCGTCTACGGGCGCGTGGACCCGGTGACCAACGACGTCAAGGTTTGGCAGGCGCCGCGCGGCCGCGGGCCGTACGGCATCGCGACGACGCCCGCGGGCGATGTCTACTACGCGTCGCTGGCCGGTAATCACATCGCGCGCATCGACGTCGAGACCGGCGAGGCCACCGTCATCGAACCGCCGACGGCGAATCAGGGCGCGCGTCGCGTGTGGCCGGATTCGCGCGGTCGCATCTGGGTCAGCTATTGGAACAGCGGCCATGTCGGCATGTACGACCCGGCGGCACGCGCCTGGCGCGAATGGAAACTGCCGGGCAATGCGCACACATACTCCGTCTGGGTCGATGCCAACGACCGCGTCTGGTTGACCGACTGGAGCATCAACGCGATTGTCAAATTCGATCCCGTCACCGAAAAATTCGAAGCATTCCCGTCGAACAAGGAACAGGCGAACATCCGCCAGATGCTGGGACGTGCCGGTGAGGCGTGGGGCGCGGAATCGGGCACCGACCGGCTGGTGATGGTGCCCGCGCAATGAGGTTCAGACCGATCCCGAGGATCCGCATGAAGTCGTCGCACGTCGTCACTGGCCTGGCCGTGGCAACCGCACTATGCGTCGCGTCCGTCGCCTGCGCGCAGGTGCCGGGCGGCGGCGCGCGACCGTCCGGTCCCGGCACCGGCAGCATGTTCGGCAACCGGAGCCTTCCACCGGCCGGCGGCGGCGACGACGCGCGGATGGCCGGCGCGAATTTCAGCGAACTCGTCAACATGCGCGTGGCGCAGCTCGAGGAGGACTTGAATCTCGTGCCCGGACAGCTGCCGCTATGGATTGCCTATCGCGACCGCGTGATCCGGATGCTCGATGACCAGCGGCGAGGCATGCGCGTCTCGGCGGCGGAGACGACGGCGCCGAAACGCCTGGACGCGCTCGCCGACATCGCGCGCAATCGGCTGGCCGCCGTCGAGGACATCGTCGATGCCGGCAAGGCGCTCTACGCGGTGCTCACACCCGCGCAGCGCGAAGTCGCCGATCGCCGGCTCGCGTTGCCGCTGGCGACGCTGACCGGCAACGACAGCGGCAGTGACGTGCGGTCGCAACAGTCGCGACGACCAGGCGCCGACGCGCCACCCAAGTGACTCGATGCAACGCAATCATGAACGATGACGGATCGGCGAGCGCGAGAACGCGCCCTACGGCCGCAACGCTTCGCGACGTTCCAGGCGGCGGCCCGTGACGGAATTCTGGTTGCCGGGAAAACGCAATTCGCCCACCAGCGTCTCGCCGGTCACCTGCAGGCGCGCGCTGCGCACGGCATTGAAGGCGTCGACAAACGTGAACCCGAGCGTGGGGCCGTTCAGGTAGGCGCCGAGCAGTGGATGCGTCCTGCCCTTGACGGTCAGCGTGCCACCGATGCGCTGGAACTGCTGCGCGATGTCGATGACGCCTTCGAAGCCGCCGTCCGCGTCGCGCAGCGACCAGCGGCCGGCGACCTGCGCAGGCACCGTCCACAGGAACGCCTCGCTGCCCTCGACGGTGTACGCCTCGTCCGGCTCCCATTCGCCCATGTCCCACATGTGCGACACGATGCGGGTGCCGGGCTTCATCCGGAGGAGCTGCGGGCGCAGCTGCTGGTTGAGCTCCGGCAGCAGGTACATCGTCACCACGGTGGCCTTCGAGAAGTCTTCCTTGAAGATGTCGCCCTTGATGATCGTGACGCGGTCGGCCACATCCGCGCGCTCGGCGTTGCGCTGCGCCAGCGCTGCGAGCTTGCCGTCGTATTCGATGCCGACGGCCTTCGCGCCGAACGCACGGGCCGCGGCAATGGGGATGCGGCCCTCGCCGGCGCCCAAGTCGTAGACGATGTCCTGGTTCGTGGTTTTCGCCGCCTGCAGCATCCGCGTGACCATCGCGTCGGGCGTCGGCAGCCACATGACATCCTTGCCCTCCTGGCGCAGCCGCGGCTGGTAGATCTCGTCGCCGTACCGCGGAAAATCCTGCGCGGCGGAGAAGGGCGCACCCGCGCAGAGCGCGGCCAGGAGCGCGCCGAACAACAGACGACGGCGACGTTGTGGTGACGGTGTCAAAGGCATATTCACGTTGGGCGGAAAGAGCGGACGATTTCATCGCTTTCGAAGAGTTGCTATCGTAACGTGACGGGAACAGGAGTGGGTTCGCCATTACTGGTTCAAACGCGGAGGAGACCGGCAGGAGTGCACGGATTTTCCCGGATGACATCCTGTTCTTCCAGCGGCTCCTCCGCGCCGACGGCCTGAATGCCGGCAACCTCGACGGCGACTGGGGGCCGCTGACCGAAGCGGCCGTCCGGCAGTTCGAGCGGCTCGCCGACGAGATCGCCGCCGCCGCCGCGACATTCGACGCCCGCTCGGAGAACAACATCCGGACGCTCGCGATCCGGGCGCGGCGGCCCGCGCGCGAGTTCCTGTTCCGCATGCACGCGGTGGGTATCAGCGCCCGCATCATCTCCGGCACGCGCACCTAGGGCATGCAGGACGCGCCGTACCGGCAGGGCCGCCTCGGCAATCCCGGACCGCGGGTGACCAACGCGCGCGACGGCCAGAGCAATCACAACTTCGGCATCGCGTGGGACATCGGCATCTTCACCGCGTCCGACGGCTAGCTTACCGGCGGGCCGGCGTACGACGACGCGGCGACGGCCGGCCTCGCGATCGAGCTCGAATGGGGTGGGGACCGGGCGACGTTCGTCGACGAGCCGCACTACCAGCTCGCGAGCGGACGGTCGGTGCCCGCGATGCGCGCTCGATTCGAGCGGGGAGAGTCGTTCGACTAGCGCAAGGCGCGGCGGCGTCGGCGGCCGACGCCACCGGGCTCTTCAGCGGGTTGATGTTGATGCCGTCAAGATTCAGCCAGGAGGCGACGCTGACGACCCCGGCGCCAGCCGGACTGGCCGACCTCGCCGACGAACAGGTGCTCGAGCGCCGTGCAGAGCGTTTCGAAAAACGGCAATACGCGGCAGCCGGCGGCCATGCTCGTTGCCTTCGCCATGGGCTCGCCGCTCCGGCGGACGGCGACGTTCAGCCGGCGAGCGCCTTGCGGATGGGATCCACTGATCGCAACGCCAGCGCCGCGATCGTCAGCGTGGGGTTTGCGGCGCCGCCCGTCGGAAACACGGCGCTCCCCTCGATGAACAGGTTCGGGTGGTCGAATGCGCGCAGATCGGCGTCGACGACCGCCAGCTTCGCGTCCCGGCCCATCCGTGCCGTGCCCATCACGTGGCCCGCGCCCTGGAACCCGCTGTCCGAATGGTGGTGGATCTCGCTCGCATTCATGCGTACGAAGGCGTCCTGGTGGATGCGCCGCGCTTCCGCCAGGCCGGCCAGCGTGTAGTCGTCGAGCCGATAGGCGATCTTTGGCCGCGGGACGCCCAGGCGGTCGCGCCTGTCCATGTCGGGCACGATGCGGTTCGCCGGGTCCGGCAACTGCTCGGTCAGCGTGCCGAAGCGGATCTGGCGCGACGTGCGGTCGGCAATGGCCTTCTGCAACGCGGCGCCGCGCAATCCCTTCGCCGCGAGATCGCGCGCGTCGGTGGTGGGCGCACCCGTCGGCCACGACCAGCCGTCGTTGCCCACTTCGATCCGGAACGACGGCCGCGTCGCCCGCCAGTCCCCGGCGCGTGTGTTCTCCACGCCCGACGTCGACAGCGGACCGCGATACGGCCACACCGGCGCGCCCGCGAGCGCATACGAGAGCTGGACCGGATGATCCATCAGGTTGCGCCCCACCTGGTCGCTGGTGTTGGCGACACCGTTCGGGGCGTTCGCGCCGCGCGACAAGAGCAGCAGCTTCGGTATCTCTATTGCGTGCGCGGCGAGCACGAACACCTTCGCGGTGATGCGCGCGCTCGTGCCGTCGGGCCGCTTGTAGCGGATGGCGGCGATCCTGCGATCGGCGCCGACCTCGATGAACGTGACCACGGCCTGCGCAATGAGCTTCGCGCCGGCCTTTTCGGCCCGTGCGACATGCACTGTGGCGTCGTACTTGGCCTGGATCGGACAGATCGGTATGCAGCTGTTGTTGCCGCAGCACGGCGCCCGGTCGTCGCGGACGACGGAGTTGCGTCCCTGCGGCGTCGAGCGCAACTGATAGGGCGTGCCGGCGAAACCTTTCGCGATCTCGCCGTCGAGATACGACATCGGAATCATCGGCATCGGGTAGGGCTTCGAGCGCGGCGAGCCCAAGTCGTCGGCCGAATCGCCGGCCACGCCGATTTCGCCTTCGGCGTCGCTGTACCAGGGTTCGAGCGCGTCGTAGCCGATCGGCCAGTCGGCGCCACGGCCGAAGCGCGTGGCCAGCCGGAAGTCATCGGGGACGAGTCGCAGGCAGGTGCCGAGCCAGTGCCACGTGGTGCCGCCCACCTGGCGCAGGTACGTGCTAGAGAACTTCTGCGGCCCGGCCTGCACGTAGTAATCGTCCAGATTGTCGGAGCGCGGATGCGGCGCGTACGCCGTGTTCGGATAGGCGCACTCCGGCACCTTGATCAGCGCGTTGTAGAACTGGACGACGGCGGCGCCGCGATCGACGCGCGGGCCGGCCTCGACGATCGTGACCTTGACGCCGGCCGCGGCGAGCAGGAAGGCGACGAGCGCGCCGGCAACGCCGGCGCCGATGATGACGACATCCGTATCCATGAGGAGCCGCTGAAGGTTGAAGGCGATGCGCTGGATCAGGCGGGCGGATTGGCCCAGTAACCGGTGGCGCCGCCACACACGCCCATCGGCTTGCTCCACGTCATCGCCGTCCAGACATAGGCGTCGGTGTAGAGGACCAGCTGCTGGTCCTTGCCCGCGGTCGCGATCCCCGAGTACCAGAGCGCGACCAGGTCGTTGGCCAGCGTGTCGAGCTGCTCCGCGCGCAGCGCGGCATCGAGGTCCGCCGGCGGCGTCGCGGCGACGATTTTTGCGAGTGCGGCGAGCGAAGCGCGGCGCGCGGGTGTGGCGAAGGCCTTCATCACCTTGCCGATGGTACCGGCGCCCGCGACCGGATAGCCGGTGAGCGCGGCGGACAACTGTCCGAACCCGGCGGTCGTCAGCGTGTTGCCGGCCTGCGCGAGCGCCGGCGTCGCGTGCCCGGCGAGCGCGACCGTCGAGAGTCCGGCAAGGGCCTTTAGTAACGTGCGGCGGTCGGGCGACATGGGGCAGGGCCGAGGCAGAAGGTGGGAAAGGGTAGGCTGCGCCGGCGCGCAACGTCAAGTGAGTGGCCTTGTCGTCCGGGGGCCGCTGCCGGATCAGGCGATCCCTCACGGCGTCCATCGCCAAGGCGATCGCACTCGCCGCGTCAGGCCACCAGGAGTCCGTGCAGCGCGAAATGCGAAAGATAGCTGGCGACGCGGTCGGCAACGGATGCGCGCTCGCCCGCCGGCAGTCGAGCGGCCATTGCGGCGGCGAGGTCGACTCGCGTGCGCGTGCCGTCGAGGAGCGCCAGCAGCGCCAATGCCTGCGGATCGTCTATCCGCAGCGTTTCGTGGCGCAGGTTGGTGACGCCCGGCTGCCGGCGCGCCTGCCAGCGCACGATGGAACTTGCCACCGGGCATTCGCCGCCGCTGGCCGCCAGAGGGGGCGGATCGACGTAGAGTTCCACGGTGCCCGCATAACATGCCTCGGCCAGCAGCGCGGGCAACGGCCGCGCCGTCGTGACGTCCTCCGGCACATGCTCGCGTTGCCATGCCGCCGCGTCCGCGACGGACACGATGCGCGGCGCGCATCCGACCAGCCACTGCAACACGCGGCGCGCGGCACGCACGTTGACGTCGACCGTGCCGGGCTCGTCGGGAAACGCGCGGCCTTCGGCGGCGGCGCGCACGAGCGACATCGACGCGGCGACGTGCATCGCCTCCAGTCGCGTCAGGCTGTCGCCACCGGCGGCGGCGTCGGCGCGGCAGACGAGCGACTGGCGAAAGCGGCGCATCCGCGCGAAATCTAGATATTGCTCGCGTGCCAGGCGGTCCATCCCGCCGACGAACTGCTGCATGCGCGGCGTCAATCCCGCGGCGGTCATCATCGACAACTTCCCTTCCGCGAGGAACGTTAGGCCGTGTCGCGCAAGGTGGGCGACGAACTCGTGGAAGTACACGGGATCGTTGGGCACCGCGAGATCGTCGTGAAACAGCGCGCTATCGGTCTGCGCGGCCAGCCGACGGAATTCCTGGCGCAGCACCGCGTCGGTTTCCGTCTGCGTGACGCCCGGTTCGGCGAGGAGTGTCGCCAAGGCGCGTGCCGCTTCGAGCTGGCTGCGCGGATCGGCGATGCCGTCGACATGGTGATGCAAGATCCTCCAGGCAGCCTCGCGGACATGGCAGCCGGGATAGACGTTGTAACTGACGAACATGACGCCATTGCGCGAGAGCCGCTGCGCGGCCAGTGCCAGCAGCGCGTCGCGGACCGGGGCCGGTACCCACGAGTACACGCCATGCGCGATGATGTAGTCGAACGGTTCCGGGTCGTCGGTCAGCGTCGCCAGGTCGCGTTGCACGAACGTGACGTTGGACAACCCGAGTTCCTGCGCTGCGCCACGCGCGACGGCGATGGCGCTGCCGGAAAGGTCGCACCCGATGAACTGCGCGTGCGGCAGCGTGGCGGCCATCGGCAGGAGATTCGCGCCGTCGCTGCACCCGACTTCAAGCACCCGGCAGGTGGCCACGTCCGGCGCCGGCAAGCCGAACAACGTCGCGACGGTGGCGAGATGGCGCGGATGCGACAGCGCATTGGATTGCGCCGCGTAGGCGATCGTGTCGTACTTGCGCTCGAGTTCGCGGTTGCTGGTGGGGGCGCCGTTCACGGACGACTCTTCGGGGGCGGCACGTCGAAGTCCTCGATGCGCGCCAGAATTTCGAGTGCCAGGCGCAGTGCGTCGGGGGGCGCGGTGAGCCGGCGCTGCGCGAGATCAAGCCCGCCGCCCGTCGATGACAGGCGCGCGGCCAGCTTCGTGTCCGCGGGATGGAACGGGTCCCGGAATCGAAAGCGGGTGCCATCGGCGGACGGTCCCGCGAGCACCAGCGTGACGCGGACGGGAACCGTCGGCGAGTCCGGCCTCATTGCGGTCATCGGGCAAACCCTGGCGTGTTGTGCGAAACGGTGCCGGACGCTTTCCGGGCGAACTTGGCCAAAGCGCTATTTCGTGGCGTTCTTCGCCGCATCCTGGATCTTCTCGCCCGCCTTCTCGAGTTGCTTGCCGGCACTTTCGATCGATTTGTCGATCTGCTTGCCCGCACGTTCCGCCGGACCTTCCTTCTTCTCGCAGCCGGACAATCCGGCCAGCAGCAGGCTCGTTGCCAGGCCTGCGCAGGCGGCGTTGCGGATCTTCGTCATGTCGTTCTCCTCGTTTGACCATTCCACGTTGCACTGGAACCGATTCGCATGTTACCCGTGCCCGAGTTCATTTAGCCGGCACGCCGCAGCGCCGCGAACGCATCGTCGGCGATGTCGAGCGTCTGCGCGATGTCGTCGTCGGTATGGACGATCGAGATGTAGAACTTCTCGTTCGGATTGACCAGCAGGCCGCGCTTGAGCAATTCGAGCGCCCAGCGGTAGCCCAGGTCCTTGTCGGCGGTGGTGAGGTCCATCCACGACCGCAGCGGTCGCCGCTGCGTGAAACGGATGCCGAACACGGCGTCCTCGCCCGGTGCCTGCACGGCGAAGCCATGGCGCGTGCCGGCGGCGACCAGCCCGTCGCGCAACCGCCCGCCGATCGCGCGCAGCCGTTCGTAGACGCCGCGTTGGGCCAGCACCTCGAGCGCCGCGCAGCCAGCCGCTGCGCAGACCGGATTGCCGTTCAGTGTATTGGTCGCCCACACCACGCTGGCGCGCGGACGCGAGCGGGCATCGAGCACCGCCATCACGTCGGCGCTGCCGGCGATCGCCGCGAGCGGATAGCCGCCGCTGACCGCCTTGCCGTAGCAGGCGAGATCGGGCACAACGCCGTATTTTTCCTGCGCGCCGCCCCACGCGATGCGAAAGCCGGTGACGATCTCGTCGAAGATCAGCACGAT
>JBDTNR010000013.1:0-17246 GCA_039933655.1 Betaproteobacteria bacterium
TCGGCGAAGCGCTCGATCGCGTACTTGTGCGCCTTGGCGACGTCAGCCTGCGCGATCTTGCGCGCGTTGTCGGTCTCGGCCTTCGCGCGGAGCCAGGCATCCTTCAGCTCGGCGACTTCGGCCTGTACGCGCGCCAGTTGCGCTCCGATGTCGTCGGCCACCTGGGCGACTTCGCTGGCGTCGACGCCGCCAGTCGTGGCGTCGGCGCCGGTGGGCACCACGTCGGCGGAAGCGTGGGATGAATCGCGTTTGGGAGTCATGCGTGGGTTTTCCTGGAACTCTTGTAGCTGACCGCACACACGTTGGGGTCATTCCGCTGAATTCAACCCCGGCGCCGCGACGAAAAAAAGCTTGGGCGTCAATCACTTATAATGGAGGGACTCGCGGTCTCCCGTCCCGGAGGCCATCACTTGCCTAACGCGGCGCGCCGAGGGCCTTGGCCCGGACCTTCGTCAGTTCGCGCGCATCGATGTCGGCCGGCGGTGCCAGCCACCCGGCCAGGTTGCGGAACGCGAGATCGGCCAGCGCGGCGATCCAGCGCGGATGTTCGTTGAGGCACGGGATCACGTGGAACTCCTTGCCACCGGCCGCCACGAACGTCGCCTGGGCCTCGATGCCGATTTCCTCCAGCGTTTCGAGGCAGTCGGCGACGAAGCCGGGGCAGAATACGTCCACGCGGCGCAACCCCTTGCCGGCAAGCTCCTTCAGCGTGTCCACCGTATATGGTAGAAGCCATTGCGCCTTGCCGAAACGCGACTGGAACGTCAGCGTCCACTGCTCGGCGGTCAAGCCCAGTTCGCGCGCCAACAGGCGCGCCGTCATCTGGCAAAAGCAGTGATAGGGGTCGCCCAAGTCCAGCGTCCGGCGCGGCACGCCGTGGAACGACAGCACGAGCTTGTCCGGCCGGCCGTGCTTCATCCAGTAATCGTTGACGTTCTGCGCGAGCGCCTTGACGTACCCGTCGTCGGCGTGAAACGTCTCGACGAAGCGCAGCGCCGGCAGTCGCCGGGCGCGCCGCAGATGCGCGGTGACGGCGTCGAACGTCGACGCGGTGGCGCTCGCCGAATACTGCGGGAACAACGGCAGCACGAGGATCTTTTCGCAGTGCGCGGTGCGCAGCTTCTCGATCGCCGAGCCGACGCTCGGGTTGCCGTAGTTCATGCCAAGTTCGACCGGGCAGAGATCGGCGGGATAGCCGGCCGCCTTGAGCCGCTGTCCGAGATAGCCGAGCACCAGCGTCCGCTGCCGCTGGCTGTGCACGAGGAGCGGCGAGCCGTCCTTGGTCCAGATTGCCGAATACTTCTTCGCCGACCGCGCCGGCCGCACGCGGAGGATGACGCCATGGAGGATCGGCTGCCACGCCCACGCCGGGATCTCGATGACGCGCGGGTCGCTTAAGAACTGCGCGAGGTAGCGGCGCACCGCGGCTGGCGTCGCCGCGTCGGGCGTGCCGAGGTTGACGAGCAGGATGCCGATCCGCGGCGTGCGGTCGTGCGTGAACGGGGGCTCGGGTGCATGCGCCATGCGGCGAAGCCTACGTGATATCGCGCGTGATCGGGGCGCCTGCCGCGAATCCCGCGTTCGCCGGTGGCATCGCCGACGCCGGATGCGTGACGATCATCGGCGCCGCGAGCGCGACAGGAGCAATCGCGACGTCATGCAGCGCACGCGCGAACGGGGGGACGCGTCGCGCGGCAGTTGGCGGCGCGGCCGGACTCATGGACTCCGGCGCGCCTTCCAGCCATCGAATCCCCGCAGCGCCTCGGACTTGATGGCCTTCTGCACGAACGGCGTCCAGCCGAGCAGCGTGGCCTTCGGACCCAGCGCCATGCGGCTCCACCGCCAGAGGTTGAAGGTGTCGACCTGCGTGGCGATCCGGCCGTCGCGGAACGTGAAGCGCGCATCGATGACGTTGTGCACCAGGCGCCCCGTCACGGAGAACGTGTAGCGCGGCTCCCAGTGCGCGGAGCCGCCCGCGTCGTCGGCGCGGACGTCGCGCCAGTCGAGGACCAGGTCGCGCCCGCGCTCGCAGAACATCGCCCACATCGCAGCGACGTCATCGCCCTTCACGTCGAAGATCGGATCGCTAAACGTCGCGTCGGCAGCGTAGCAGCCGGCCATTGCGGCGCTGTCGCGGCGCTTGAACGATGCGTACAGGTGATCGATCAGCTCGGCGTGCGGATGCATGGAGCTGTCACTCCTCGCTCATCTGCTGCGACATCGCGTTCGACAGGAGCTTGGCCGTCACGTCGACGATCGGTATCACGCGCTCGTAGGCCATCCGCGTGGGCCCGATGACGCCCAGCGTGCCGATGATCTCACCGTTGGCCTCGTACGGCGCCGTCACCACGCTGCAATCGTCGAGCGGTACGAGCCCCGATTCGCCGCCGATGTAGATCTGCACGCCCTGTGCGCGCTGCGACACGTCGAGCAAATGCAGGATCGACGTCTTCTGGTCGAAAAGATCGAACAGGCTTCGCAGCCGCTCCATGTTCGACGTCAGGTCGCCGGCGGCAAGCAGGTTGCGCTCGCCCGTCACCACGAGCGACTCGCCTTCGGCCAGCGCGCCTTCGCCGGCGTCGACGGCCGCCGCCATCAGCCGCGCGACATCCTCGCGCAGCGCGCGCAGCTCGTCGGCGATGCGCCGGCGGATCGTCGCGAACGGCTGCCCGGCGAAATGCTGGTTGAAAAAATTCGACGCTTCGACGAGTTGCGAATTCGAGTACGAACGGTCGGTATGCAGGATGCGGTTTTGCACATCACCCTCGGCGGTCACCAGGATCAGCAGCACGCGCCGCTCGGCGAGCCTTAAGAACTCCAGGTGGCGGAACGTCGCGTCGCGCCGCCTGGGCGTCATGACGACGCCGGCGAATTGCGTCAGCTGCGACAGGAGGCCTGCCGCGGCGCTGACGAGCTGCTGCGGCCGGTCGGCGGAAAGCTCGCCTTCGAGCCGATGGATCTCCCGCTGCTCTAGCGGCTTGACGACCATCAGGCTGTCGACGAAAAAACGGTAGCCCTTGGCCGTGGGGATGCGGCCGGCCGACGTGTGGGGACTCGCGATGAACCCCATCTCCTCCAGGTCCGCCATCACGTTGCGCACCGTGGCGGCCGACAGGTCGAGGCCTGAATGGCGCGACAGCGCGCGCGAGCCGACCGGCTGGCCGTCGCTCACGTAGCGCTCGATCAACGTCTTCAGCAGGTGTTGCGCGCGCGGGTCGAGCATGCCGCCAATTCTACCGTTCCCTGCCGGCTACGGGCGATCCGGCCGCGAACCGCGCGCGCTCGTCCATCGGGACGAGAATGGCCTTCGCAGCGGCGTATGGTTTAATCGCTGCCATGCCCGCGCCGACCGCTCCCGCCCGCTTTGCCCGCGTGGCCCTGGTCGGTCGCTACGCGAGCCCGGGCATCGCGCCGTCGCTGGCGCAGATCGCGGGCTTCCTGGCAGCCCGCGGCCACCACGTCACCGTCGATGCCGAAACCGCGGCCTACGCACCCGTCCCGGGCTACCCGACCGCGCCGACCGCGGAGTTGTCGCGCAACGCCGACCTGGCGGTCGTGCTCGGCGGCGACGGCACGATGCTCGCGATCGGCCGCCAGATGGCGCCGTTCGACGTGCCTCTGATCGGCATCAACCAGGGCCGTCTCGGTTTCCTCACCGACATTCCGCTCGCGCGCATGGAGGCCACGCTCGATGCGATGCTCGCCGGCCGCCACATCGAGCAGCGGCGCACGCTGCTCGACGTCGTCGTCGAGCGCGGCGACGGCGGCCGCGAGCAGGCACTTGCGCTGAACGACGTCGTCGTCAATCGCGGGTCGCTCGGGACGATGATCGAATGCGCGGTCGACATCGACGGCCGCTTCGCCTACGCGATGCGCGCCGACGGCATCATCGTCGCCACACCCACCGGCTCCACCGCCTATGCGCTTTCCGCCGGCGGCCCGATCCTCGCGCCGGAGCTCGCGTCGCTGCTGCTGGTGCCCGTGGCCCCGCATGCGCTCACCCATCGGCCCATCGCGATTGCGGACGATGCGCAGATCGCGATCACCGTGATGAAAAGCCGCGATGCGGGCGTGCATTGCGACGGGCAGGCGCATTACACGCTGGCGGAAGGCGACCGCGTGCTGGTGAAACGCGCGGCGTTCCGCGCCCGCTTCCTCTACCCGGAGGGGCACGACTACTTCGCGATGCTGCGCGAGAAGCTGCACTGGAGTGCGACGCCGGAGCGGATCACCGGTCCCGGCAACAACTGACCGTGCTGCGTTCGCTTGCCATTCGCAACTTCGTGGTCGTCCTCGAGCTCGACGTCGAGTTCGGGGACGGATTCACCGTCCTGACGGGCGAGACGGGCGCCGGCAAGTCGATTTTGCTCGACGCGCTCGGATTGCTGCTCGGCGACCGCTTCGAGTTGCGGCAGTTGCGCGCTGGCGCCGAGCGCGCCGAACTGGCGGCAGGATTCGACATCGCCGACGTCCCCGCCGTGCGCCCGTGGCTCAACGAGCACGACCTCCCGGCCGACGGCGACGAAGTGCTGCTGCGGCGGGTGCTCGATGCGCAAGGCCGCAGCCGCGCCTGGATCAACGGCCGCCCCGCCACCGTCGCGCAACTTAAGGCGCTGGGCGAGCAGCTCGTCGCCATCCACGGCCAGCACGCGCACCAGTCGCTCTCCGAGGCCGAAACGCAGCGCGATCTGGTCGACGCCTTCGGCGGCTTCACGACGCTTGCCCGCGAAGTGGCCGACCGCTGGCGCGAATGGCGCGTCGCCGCCGACAAGCGCGATGCCGCGGCGCATGCCGCGGAAGCGACGGCCACCGAGCGCGAATTCCTGGACGATCGCCGGCGCGAACTGGCCGCGCTCGCCGTGACCGAGTCCGAATGGCGCGATCTGTCGGCCACGCAGTCGCGCCTGGCCAACGCCGCGGAGTTGATTGCCGCGGCCAACGACGGCGTGGCGACGCTGGCGGACGCCGACGACGCGCTAACGGCACGCGTCGCGCAATTGACGCAGCGGCTGCGCGCCGTCGCCGCGCACGATCCTGCGCTCGCGGACGTGGTGGGCCTGCTCGAGCCCGCCGGCATCCAGCTCGACGAAGCCGCCCGCGCGTTGCGCGACTACCTGCGGCGGCTCGACATCGACCCCGACGAATTGAAGCGCGTCGAGGACCGGCTGTCCGCGATCCACGACATGGCGCGCAAGTATCGCGTGCGCACCGACGCGCTGCCGGCACTGCTCGCCGAAACCGAGGCCCGCATCGCGGCGCTGGCCGCATCCGCCGACGCGGAGGCGCTCGCCAGGCGCGTGGCCGAGTGCGAGCGGCGGTTCCGCGAAGCGGGAGCGCAGCTGACGAAAAAGCGGCAGTTCGCCGCCAACGAACTCGCGCATCGCGCGACGGTCGCGATGCAGACGCTGGCGATGGCGGGCGGCCGGCTGGAAATCGCGCTGGAGCCTCTGCCCACGCCCGCAAGCCATGGCCTCGAGTCGGTGGAGTTCTTCGTGGCCAGCCATCCGAAGCAGCTGCTGGGGCCGCTCGCGAAGGTGGCATCGGGCGGCGAGCTGTCGCGCATCGCGCTCGCCATCCAGGTCGTCGGCAGCGAGGCCGGGCAAGTGCCCACGCTGGTGTTCGACGAGGTCGACAGCGGCATCGGCGGTGCCGTCGCGGCCACGGTGGGCCAGCTGCTGCAGTCGCTGGGCGCGCGGCGCCAGGTGCTGTGCGTCACCCATCTGCCGCAGGTCGCCGCCTTCGCGGACGCGCATTTTCGCGTGACCAAGACCGGCAGCGGCGACGGCGTTGCCAGCGGCCTTGCGCCATTGTCCGCGACGCAGCGCGTAGAGGAGCTGGCGCGGATGCTGGGCGGCGTCGCGATCACCGCCAAGACCCGCGCCCATGCCCGGGAACTCTTCGACCAGCATCGCCGCGCCTAGCGGCGCCGACGCCGACAGGCGACTTGTCGCGCAGCGCGTTCCGGACGCGCTCAGGCCCTCACGGAGCCGATGGCGCGCGGCGTGCGGGGTCGGGATGCGCGCGCGGCGCGATCGCGCTCGTGCAGGTCAAGCGCCGGCACGCGAATGCGCGCCTTCGCATCAGGAAGGCGGTGACGCACCTCGAACCTATTTCAGAATGGGGCGAGCGACGACACGACAAAGCACTCGCGTCGCGCAGCCTATTTTGCGCGAGGGTTCTAGCCTCGCCCGTTGGCCGTGCTCGCAAACTTGCCGTTGATGCGCTTGCCAGGCTTGGCCGCCTTCGGGCTCGCCTTCAGCACGGCCCGCTTCACCACCGGCGCCGGCATCGTCTCGCCGGTTTCGAGCCAGTGCTTGACGCGCTGCGCGTCGCCCAGCCGCGTGAACTTGCCGATGGAGTCGAGGAGCACGATCACCATTGGCCGGCTGGCGATGGTCGCGAGCATCACGACGCAGCGGCCGGCCTCGCGGATGTAGCCTGTCTTCTGCAGCTGGATATCCCATGCGTCGTTCTTCACGAGCGCGTTGGAATTGTTGAAGCCGAGCGTCTGGCCGGTGGGCTGCACCTCGACGTGATGCGCAGGGGTGGTCGAATACTCGCGGATCAGCGGATACTCCGCCGCCGCGCGCACCAGCTTTGCGAGATCGTTGGCGGTGGAGACGTTCCGCGGCGACAGGCCCGTCGGATCCTCGTAACGCGTGCGCGTCATGCCGAGCGAGGCCGCCTTGAAGTTCATCGCGGCGACAAATGCCGTGAGGCCACCCGGATAGTGCCGCGCCAGCGACGACGCCGCGCGGTTTTCCGACGCCATCAGCGCCAGCCGCAGCATCTCGTCGCGCGACAGCGTCGCGCCCATCCGCAACCGCGACCGGCTGCCCTTCAGGTAGTCGAAATCATCCATGTCGACATCGAGCGCCTCGTCGGCCGGCAGCCCGGCGTCGAGCACGACCATCGCCGTCATCAGCTTCGTCAGCGACGCGATAGGCGTCACTTCGTTGGCGGCCTTCGAATAGACCTGATGACCGTCACCGGCGTCGACGACGACCACGTTGGCCGACATCAGCCGCAGTTTTGCCGCGTCGAGCTCGACCGGCGCCGCGGTCGCTTGCGCGGCCACAAGTCCATAAAAAACAACGCTTAAGAAGCGAATCATCAGGCGGCACCTTAAAAAAACAGGCTGTTGCGGTTTATCTCACGGTTCCGCGGGCACCGTCAATACCCCAATGGTGTCAAAGGCTTACAAGGGGTCTCCCGCCGGTTGCAACGACGCAACGATACGCAAAAGTCGGACCCGGACGTCCCGCCGGACCCGAATCCTTGCATCAACCGGCGTCGGCGCCGGTCCCGGCCACCGGGCCGATGGTCGCCGCCGGCAACCTGCGTTCCTCGTCCTGCTGCAGCCGCCACATCCGTGCGTACACGCCGTTGCCGGCGAGCAGCACCGCATGCGTGCCCCGTTCGACGATGCGGCCCGCTTCGAGCACCAGGATTTCGTCGGCATCGACGATGGTCGATAGCCGGTGCGCGATCGTCAGCGTCGTGTGATTCTGGGCGATGGCCTTCAGTTCCATCTGGATCGCCTTTTCCGACCGCGAGTCGAGCGCGCTGGTCGCCTCGTCGAAGATCAGCACGTGCGGTGCCTTCAGGATGGCACGCGCGATCGCGACCCGCTGCTTTTCGCCGCCCGACAGCTTCAGGCCCCGTTCGCCGACCGTCGTGGCATACCCGTCCGGCAGGCTCGCGACGAAGTCGTGGATCTGCGCCAGGCGCGCCGCCGCCACGACCTCCTCGTGGGCGGCGCCCGGCTTGCCGTACGCGATGTTGTACTCGATGCTGTCGTTGAACAGCACCGTGTCCTGCGGCACGATGCCGATTGCCGCGCGCAGCGATTTCTGCTGGACGTCGTGGATGTCCTGGCCGTCGATGGCGATGCGGCCGCCGGTCACGTCGTAGAAGCGGTACAAAAGCCGCGCCAGCGTCGACTTGCCCGACCCCGACGGACCGACGACGGCGACCGTGCTTCCCGCCGGGATGGCGAACGATACGTCGAACAGGATCTGCCGGTTGGGCTCGTACGCGAAATCCACGCCTTCGAATGCAACCTGCGCGCCGCGCACGGCCAGCGGCGCGGCACCGGGGCGATCACGGATCTCGGCGTTTTCCTCGATCAGCCCGAACAGCCGCTCCATGTCGGCCAGCGCCTGCTTGATCTCGCGGTAGATGACACCCAGGAAGTTGAGCGGAATGTAGAGCTGAATCATGAACGCGTTGACGAGGACCAGGTCGCCGATCGTCATCGTGCCGGCGACGACCCCGGCGGTCGCGCGCCACATGATGAGCGTCACGGCGACGGCGATGATCGCGCTCTGCCCGATGTTGAGCGCCGACAGCGACGTCTGGCTGCGCACCGCCGCCTGCTCCCAGCGCTGCATGCTCTCGTCGTAGCGGCGCGCCTCCCACTCCTCGTTGCCGAAATACTTCACCGTCTCGTAGTTCAGCAGGCTGTCGATCGCGCGCGTGTTGGCCTTGGAATCGAGCTCGTTCATCGTGCGCCGGAAGTGCGTCCTCCATTCGGTGACCAGGACAGTGAAGCCGATGTAAAGGACGAGCGCGCCGGCGGTGATCGCCATGAACGTCCAGTCGTAGCGCACGATGAGGATCGCCGACACCAGCGCGATCTCGACCAGCGTCGGAAGGATCGAAAACAGTGCGAAGCTGATCAGCGTCGAGATGCCGCGCTGGCCGCGCTCGACGTCGCGCGTCAATCCGCCCGTCTGGCGATGCAGGTGGAAGCGCATCGACAGCGCGTGCAGGTGGCGAAAGACCTGCAGCGCGATCTTGCGCACCGCGCGCTGCGTCACCTTGGCGAACAGGTACTCGCGCAGCTCGGTGAACAGCGTGGTCGACAGCCGCAGGAGGCCGTACGCCGCGAGCAGCGCGAGGGGGACGGCGAGCGGCGCGATCGCGCGGTCGAGGCTGTCGACGATCTGCTTCAGCAGCACCGGCACGCCGACATTGGCGATCTTTGCCAGCACGAGGCAGGCGATCGCTGCCAGCACCCGTCCCTTGTACTCCCACAGGTAGGGCAACAGCGTGCCGATCGTCGTCCAGTCGCCGCGACTGGTGCGCGGGACATGGAGATCGCGCGGGGGAACCTCGGTACCGGAGTGGCGACGCATCGCCACGAGTCTAGCAGCGCCGTCCGGCGGGCGCGCCGGCGCGCTGCCCGGCGTAGCCGGACAACTGGTACTCTCGCGGCATTCGCGCCCCGAGCGCCGCGCCAACGACATTGCCGAGCATGGCTCCACCCTCCTGCCGAGACAGCGCATGACCGTCCGCCTGGCGACGGGCACGTTCCCGGATGATCTGCCGGCGCTCGCCGTCCCCGCCGGGGATGCTGCCGGCGCCGACGCGCTGGCGGCGTGGCTCGCGGCGCACCGCGACGAAGTGCGGGCGTGGCTGTCGCAATATGGCGCCGTCCTGCTGCGGGGCTTCGCGCTCACGAGCGCTGACTGCTTCAGCCGCTGCATGGACGCGCTCGGCGAACCGCCGATGCCCTACCTGCACGGCACGAGCCCGCGATCGCGCGTGGCCCGCGAGATCTACACGTCGACGGAGGCGCCGCCCGCACTACCCATTCCGCTGCACAACGAGATGTCCTACCGGCGACCATGTCCGCGGTACATCGCGTTCTTCTGCGAAACGGCGCCGCAGGTCTCAGGCGCCACGCCGCTCGTCGACATGCGGCGCGTCTATGCCGATGTTCCAGCGGAGCTGCGGCAGCGCTTCGATACGCTCGGCGTCCGCTACGTCCGGCGCATTCCCCGCCGCGTAGACAGATTTCATCCGACATGCTGGCCGCAAATGTATGGCACGGATGATGCCGAGAAAGTCGCCGCGCTGTGCAAGAGCGATGGCTACGACGTGGAGTGGGGACCGCGCGCAACGCTGCATCTCCTCAATACGCATCCGGCATCGGTCGCCGTCCCACAGGCGAATGGCCATGTCAGTCCCGGGCACCGCGTCTGGTTCAACCAGGTCGTCGTGTTCCACAGCTCGCTGTTCCAGGAGTTCGCGCGCCATGGCAATCATGGCGTGCAGTGGTTCCTGCGGATGCGGCGGGCGCTGCGCCGCCTGGCACCGAGGTTCTTTCCCTATCCGTACGACGCGATGTTCGGCGATGGCTCGGCAATCGATGACCGCGCGATGCGCGCCGTGCGCGAGGCGCATTGGCGCAACGAAACGTTCTTCCGCTGGCAGGCCGGCGACCTGCTGCTAATCGACAACCTGATCGTCGGCCACGGACGCCAGCCTTTTCGCGGGCCCCGGCGAATCCTGGCCGCCTTGCGCGGGTCGATGAGTCCGTAGCGGCAGCGCTCTCCCGAGCGCCGGCCGGTTTACCGCTCGCGGGCGCGCCGCCGCGGAAACCATTCATGGCCGCCGTAGCCCAGCACGCCCATGCCGACGCGGACGACGCCATAGGCGATCCACGTGACGACCTTGGTCAGCGTCGAGCGCTCGGCCCAGCGTTCCGGCTCGACGTGCTGCGTGCCGGTGTCGATCATCTGCAGCAGTTCGATGCGCAATTGATCGGCAAAGTGCGGGTCGCGGACGAAGATGTTGGCTTCGCGCGCCATCAGCAGCGAGTAGGGGTCGATGTTCGACGAGCCGACGGTCGCCCACCGGTCATCGATGACCGCGACCTTGGCGTGCAGGAACGACCGGTGGTATTCGGCGATCACGACACCGGCCGACAAGAGTTGCCCATAGAGCGCACGCGATGCGTAGTGCAGCAGCCGGTATTCGACGCGCGCCTGCAGGAGCAGCGTGACCGAAACACCGCGCTCCGCCGCCGCGATGAGCGCGTGACGAAAGCGCAAACCCGGAAGGAAGTACGCGTTGGCGATGACGATCTCGCGCTTGGCGGTACGGATCGCCGCGAGGTAGGCGCGCTCGATGTCGCGGCGGTAGCGCAGGTTGTCGCGGATGACGAACTTCGCGGTCTGCGTGCCGGACGGCGCCACGGCTATCGGTTCGGGAAACAACGGCACGTCGCTGCGCTCGAACTGCACCAGCTCGACCAGCGCCCACAGCCGCTGCATCGTCGCCACGATCGGCGCGAGCACCGGACCCGTGACCCGCACCGCGAAGTCCAGGCGCGGCGGCTTCTGATGCGGCGTGTTCATGTCGTCGATGAGATTGATGCCGCCGACGAACGCGACCCGCTGGTCCACGTGACAGATCTTCCGATGCAGCCGGCGCAGCCGTTGGAACCGGAACTGCCATGGCGCGACCTCGGGCCGGTATTTCAGCAGGCGCACCCCGCCCGCCCGCAGCGCATGCTCGAGCCGCTTGGTCAGGTAGTGCTTGGCACCCCAGCCGTCGACCAGCACGCGCACGTCGACGCCGCGCTCCGCGGCGCGCACCAGCGCCGCGGCGATCACACACCCGGCGCTGTCGTCGGCGAAGATGTAGGTCTCGAGCCAGATCTCGCTCTCCGCGGCATCGATGGCGGCTTCGAGCGCGGGAAAGAACTCGCCACCGCTGCGCAGCAACTCGATCCTATTGCCCGGTGTGAAGCGGATCATGGGTGGAGGAAAGCGCCGCGACCGCGGCGATGACGCGCGAAGTCGATGGACGGTGTCAGGAGGCGGGCCGCCATGTTCGCACGCCGGTCCGGTTCGCGGTAACCGGGACGCAAACCGCCGTCCGCATCGCCCGAGCGGCGGCGCGTCGCCGGTCCGGCGCCTGGTCCCGAAGCGACCGGCTCCGCCGCGCCAGTCCCTAGACTTTGGCCTTGGTCTTCCGCGGCATCTCGAACGTCGCGGCGAGCGCGGCGTGATCGGACATGCGGCCGTGTGGAAAGGCGTAATGCACGCGTGCGTCGACGACTTTCAGGCCGCGCGCGTAGATGCGGTCAAGGCGGAACATGGGCATCATCGACGGAAAGGTCCGCGCCGGACGTCCCTTGACCTCTTCGAACACCTCGAAGACGCCCAGCTCGTCGGTCAGCGTGCGGTCGGCCTTGCGCCGCCAGTCGTTGAAGTCGCCCGCGATGATCATCGGCGCATCCTTGGGTACGGTGTCGCGGATGCGGTCGACGAGCGCGCGTATCTGCCATGTGCGTCCGCGCTCGAACAGTCCGAGATGGACGTTCAGGCAGTGCAGGATCGGCGTGCGGTCGCCGAGCTTGACCTCGCAATGCAGGAGGCCGCGGCTCTCGAACGCATGCGCGGAGATGTCGGCGTTCTCCTGAGCGACGATCGGGTACCGCGACAGCACGGCGTTGCCATGATGCCCGTTGCGATAGACCGCGTTGCGACCGTAGGCGACCTCGTGCCACATGGCGTCGGCGATGAATTCGTGCTGCGGCTTGCCGGGCCAGTCGTGGTAACGGCCGGCGTGGCGGTGGTGCACGCCCTGCACTTCCTGCAGGAACAGGACGTCGGCCGACAGTCCATGCAGCTTCTCCTTCAGCTCATGGATGACCATGCGTCGCGTGAGATGGGAAAAGCCCTTGTGGATGTTATAGGTGGCGATGCTGAACTTCATCGGTGCTGCGAGTCGCAAAGGCGGAAGGGCCCCATGGTAACGGTAAATGCGGCCCCCGGCGCCCTGCGCGCCGGCGCCGTTATCCCGGTGCAGACCGGTTGGTGCCCGGCGAGCGATAATATCGATCGGCACCGCCTTGGGGCGGCGCCTTGAAGACGCCTGTCTTGTGTCCGATCGATGTCCAATGCCGGAGAAACCAGTATGTCCACACGCTTCATGACCATCCAAGTGGCCGTTGCCAGCCTGCTGGCGACCGGCTTCGCCGTATCCGCGTCCGCGCAAACGCACGACACGCCTGCCGCGGCCGGTACCGAAAAATGCTACGGCGTCGCCAAGGCCGGCCAGAACGACTGCGGCACCAGCAAGCACGGCTGCGCGACGCTCGCCAAGGTCGATCGCGATCCCGAGGACTGGAAGATGGTGCCGAAGGGCAGCTGTCTCAAGCTTGGCGGCAAGCCCGAACCCGCGAAGAAGGGTTGACGCGCGGCGAGGCAGCAGCCTTGACCGCGGTTCACCCGCGCCCCGGCGCGACGGCCGCGTTGCCCGTCGCGGCCGGCATCGGCCTCCGCGCGCCGCATCTGCGGCACGTGCTCGCGCAGCGTCCGCGCATCGCGTGGTTCGAGATTCACAGCGAGAATTATTTCGCGGCTGGCGGTACGGTGCTCGCGACACTTGACCGCATCCGCGCCGACTACGCGCTGTCGCTGCACGGCGTGGGTATGTCGCTCGGGTCCACCGACCCGCTCGATCGCGTCCACCTCGAGAAGCTGAAACGCCTGGCCGACCGTGTGCAGCCTGCCGCGGTGTCCGAGCACCTGTGCTGGAGCAGCGTCGACGGCCGCCACTACAACGAGTTGCTGCCGCTGCCGTACACGGACGAGTCGCTCGCCCACGTCTGTGCGCGCGTGTCCGCCGTGCAGGACCATCTCGGCCGCGAGCTGCTCGTCGAGAACTTGTCCTGCTACCACGCATATGCCGAGTCCACGATCGCCGAGTGCGATTTCGTCGCCACCGTCGCCGCGCGCACCGGATGCCGGCTGCTGGTGGACGTCAACAACATCTACGTCAACGCGCGCAACCAAGGCATCGATCCGCATGCGTATCTCGCGGCGATCCCGCCGGCCGCCGTCGCCGAGATCCACCTCGCTGGCCACGACGACAGCGGGCCGATCGTCATCGACACCCACGGGGCGCCGGTGGCGGCCGCCGTCTGGGCACTCTACGGCGACGCCATCGCCCGCTTCGGACGAGTGCCGACGCTGATCGAATGGGATACCGACATCCCGGCGTTCGCCGTGCTGGAGCGCGAGGCGGCCATCGCGCAGTCGATGCTCGACCACCACGATGCCATCGTTGCGTGAATTGCAGCGCGGGTTTGCCGCGCGGATGCTCGATACGGCGAGCGTCGCGACGGACGCCATCGCGATCTACCGTAACGCCGTGCTCGCCAATTACCGAAACGCGCTCGCCGCCACGTTCCCGGTGACGCGGGCACTGACCGGCGCGCCGTTCTTCGCTGCCGCCGCCGATGCGTTCGCCCTGGCCCAGCCGTCCGCAAGCGGGGACCTCAACAGCTATGGCGCGGAGTTTCCGGCGTTTCTCGCTGCGGACCCGCCCGCACGCGAGTTGCCCTACGTCGCCGACGTGGCGCGGCTCGAGTGGGCGGTGGACGACGCCTACCGCGCGGCCGATGGCGGCGGCGACGTGGAACGCACGCTCGCTGCGCTGGCGACGGTCGCCGCCGACGAGCTTGCATCGCTGCGTCTCGCGCTCGATCCGTCCTGCCGCCTGCTGCGCTCGCCGTACCCGCTGCTGCGGATCTGGCAGGTGCACCAGCCGGGAGACACGGCCGACCCGCACGTGGCGTTCGACACCGGCGCCGACTATTTGCTCGTGCGGCGCGCGGACGGCGCGATCGTGATCGAGCGGCTGCCTGCCGGCGACCATGCATGGCTGTCTGCGCTGCGCGACGGCGCCGATCTCGCGCAGGCGCTGGACGCGGCACTCGCCGTCGACGCGGCATTCGATCTCGCAGCAGCGATGCGGACGCATTTCGGCAGCGGCACGCTGACCGGCATCGGCGTCGCCTGACCGAACGCGGCGCGCGGTCGCGCCTGGTCGTGGCGTGGTGTCAGCGCTTGCGGCGCTCACTCGCAGACGAGCGCTTCGCGGGCACCGTCAGCATCGCTGCCGGAACCTTCCATGGCGGATCCGCGCACTTCTCGACCAGGAAGTCGATCATCGCACCGACCTTGAGCGGCCGACGCCGGCTGGCCGCGTACACGGCATACAACGGCAATGCTTCGGGCCGGTGCACGTCGGTGAGCAGCGGCACCAGGCGGCCATCGCGAATGGCGGGTCCGACGATGATGTCCGACAGCCGGATGATGCCCAGGCCGAGCAGCGCGAGTTCGTAGAGGGTTTCCGCATTGTTCACCGCGACCGCGCCGCGGACGGCGAACTCGCGGACGCCGTCGGCGGTCTGGAACGGCCACTCGCGCTGGCCCGATATGCCGGCCAGCGCGAGGCAATCGTGGCCCACGAGGTCCAAGGCGGCGCGGGGCACGCCGCGACGCGCGAGATAGGACGGCGCCGCGCACACGATACGCGTCAGGTCGCAGAGCTTGCGCGCGACCAGATTCGAATCGACGAGCGGTCCGACGCGAATCGCGAGATCGGCGTGCGCGTCCACCAGGTCGACGATGTGGTCCGTCAGCGAGAACTCGAGTTCGATCTCGGGGTAGCGCGTCAGGAATTCGGGGGTGGCGGGCACCAGCACGTAGGTACCGAACGCGATTCCCGTGTTGATTCGCAACTTGCCGCGCGGCCGTTCGCCGTAGCGCATCACTTCGGCTTCGACGTCGGCGATGGCTTCGACGATCCGCTGCGCGCGCTCGAAGTACAGCTCGCCTTCGGGTGTGAGCGCCAGGCGCCGCGTCGTCCGCTGCAGGAGCACGACGCCCAGCTTGCGCTCCAGCCGCGTCACCAGCTTGGAAACCGCCGACGGCGTCACGCCGAGATCGCGCGCCGCGCTCGAAAAGCCGTTGCGCTCCACCGCGCGCACGAACGCCGTCATCGCGAGGTTCGATTCCATCCAGCGCACCTCCGTTTATTTGTGCCGATATGGAATAAATGATATGCCAAATACCATGATTGTGTTTCTCCTGGACAAAAACTAATGTGACGGTACGGCGCGAACGGCGCTTGAGTGGGAGAAAAGGAATGCAAACGCTCGACCTTCGAAATGTTCCCGACAGCGTCATGCTGCACCAGGAGGCTCGCCGACAACGGAGTCTGTTGATGGCGGAGCTGCTGCGGCGCGGAATGCGCCGGATCGCCATGTGGATGCCGGGCGCGGCGCAGCCTACCCGGCGGGCGCAACGGCCGCTTCCCGCCGGCAGGGTGCTGACGCAGGGCTGACTCGGGCCGATGGGCCGCCGCGATGGCGCCATGGCGGCCGCAGGCCGTGCTTAGGCGCGCCTATTCGGCGAGCAGCCGCTTCTTGGCGCCGGCCAGTTCGGTGAGCTTGGCCTTGTCCACTTTCGGATAGCGGAGGCCGAGCGACGCGAGCGCATCGACGATGGCCGCGGCCACGACGAGACGCGTGTACCACTTGTTGTCGGCGGGCACCACGTACCACGGCGAGTCCGGCGTCGACGTCTCGCGGATCATCGTCTGGTAGGCGTTCATGTAGTCATTCCAGTGGCCGCGCTCCGTGACGTCGGCCGCGGAGAATTTCCAGTTCTTCTCGGGCTCGTCGATGCGCTCCATGAACCGGCGCTTCTGCTCGTCGCGCGACACGTGGAGGAAGAACTTGCGGATCAGCACGCCATTGCGCGACAGGTAGCGCTCGAACGAGCGGATGTCCTGGTAGCGGTTGTCCCAGATGTCCTTGCCGACGAGTTGCGACGGCAGCTTCTGGTGGGTGAGGAACTCCGGGTGCACCTTCACCACCAGCACTTCCTCGTAGTAGCTGCGGTTGAAGATGCCGATACGGCCGCGCTCCGGCAGGTTCTTCGCGCATCGCCACAGGTAGTCGTGGTCGAGTTCCTCCGACGTCGGCGCCTTGAACGAGAACACTTGGCAGCCCTGCGGATTCACGCCCGACATGACGTGCTTGATCGCGCCATCCTTGCCGGCCGCGTCCATCGCCTGGAACACGAGCAACACGGCCCAGCGGTCCTGCGCGTAGAGCATGTCCTGCAGTTCGGCGAGCGCGTTGCGGCCCACGACGAGCCCCTCCTGCGCACGCGCCTTGTCTTCGGAGCCTAAGCCGCCGGTGTCGCCCGGATCCATGTCCTTCAACCGGAACTTGCGGCCGTCGTTCACGCGGTGCGGCTGCGACAGCATGCGCGCGGATTTGACGATGCGAGCGAGATCCGATGGGTCATTGGCCATGATGTTTCCTGTGTGGGCACTTCGACCGCACGCCGGCAGTCAGTTTTTCGCGATTGCGAACCGGGGGTCCCCACGCAATTCCCGCGAGCTCCCTGCCGCGGGGGGACTTCACCATTTGCCGGAGCGCGTGCGTAAAAATGCAGTGTAGCAATTCCGGCGCCGGGCCCTCCCACGCCCACACGGCCGCGAGAGGCGGAAGCGCTTGGCCGCAGGCGTGCCGGCGCGGTCAGGGCGCGGCGGCGGGTTGTGGGTCCGGGACAAGCGGGACAAGCGGGACAAGCGGGACGAGCGGGACAAGCGTTTGATCCCGGAGCAGTCCACCGGCCAGCTCGGCT
>JBDTNR010000014.1:0-17133 GCA_039933655.1 Betaproteobacteria bacterium
ACTGCGCGAAGCGCGAAGTGCCGCTGATGATTACGCTGAGCCTCGAACTCGTCAAGCTGGTCTCGCATTCGTGGGCCCTTGCGTCGCCCATGCCGCTCTACCAGGCTGCACGCGACTTTCCGGCGCTGCAATTCGTGATCGCGCACGGCGCGTGGCCCTTTGTGCAGGAAATGGTGGGGCTGGCGTTCGTGCTGCCGAACGTCTGGCTGTCGCCCGACCTTTACATGGTCGGCACCGACATGCCGTTCGCGATCGAGTACGTGAAGGCCGCCAACTTGTACCTGTCGGATCGCACCATGTTCGGCACCGGGTATCCCAGCCGACCGCATGTCGAGAGCGTGCAGGCGTTCACGCAGTGGCCGTTCGCGCCAGGGGTCGTGGACAAAGTGCTGGGCCGCAACGCGCTACGGCTGATGCGCATGGACTCGGTGCGATGAGTATCCACAAGAATTGCCTGCGAGGGCGCCAAGCGGAGATTTCGATGATGAGAAGATTCGTGCAGTGCCTGCTGGCCTGCGTCGCCCTGCTCGCAGCCTCCGGCGTTGCCGCACAGGCGCCGGGGTGGCCGGTGAACACGATCCGCCTGATCGCGCCCTATGCGGCGGGCGGCGCCGTCGACATCGTGTCGCGCCTGATCGCGCAACGGCTGTCGGAGAACATCGGGCGTCCCGTGATCGTCGAGAATCGCCCGGGCGCCGGGTCCATGGTCGGCAGCGAGCTTCTCGCCCGCTCGGCGCCCGACGGCTACACGCTGATGATGGCGAACATCGCGCTCAGCGCGAACCCGGCGTTGTACAAACGCAAGCTTGCCTACGACCCCCTCAAGGATTTCGTGCCGGTCATCCAGATCGTGGACCTCGCGACCGTGCTCCTGGTCAATCCTGCGGTACCCGCGAAGTCCGTTGCCGAGCTGATCGCGCTCGCGAAGGCGCAGCCGGGCAAGCTCAACTACGCATCGGCGGGCTTTGGCAGCGTCAACCATCTCGCGGCCGAGCTCTTCAACTACGAGGCAGGCATCAATGTCGTCCACGTCCCCTACCAGGGCGGCGGCCCGTCGATCGCGGCGCTCGTGGCGGGCGACGTGCAGATGGAATTCATCACGTTGCCGCCATCGCTGCCGTTCATCAAGGACGGGCGCGTGCGCGCGCTGGGCGTCAGCAGCGCGAAACGCCAGCCGGTGCTACCCGACGTGCCGACGATCGCGGCAGCCGCGATCCCCGGGTTCGCGCTTGCCGAGTGGTACGGCATCCTCGCGCCGGCAGGAACGCCCAGGGAGATCGTGGCCAAGCTCAACGCGGAGATCAACCGCGTGTTGGCGATCCCGGAAGTGCGCGAAAGACTGACCGGCATGGGTGCCGAGGTTGTCGGCGGCGATCCCGAGCACTTCGCGCGGAGGATCGAGGGAGATATGAAGCGCTGGAACGCGACGATCAAGCCCGAGATGCGGGTTGATTGATGTGCAACGTCCGTAGCGGGCTTGCGCGATGACGCAAAAAGTTGCGCTGATCGCGGGTGCGAGCGGTGTCGTCGGCCGCCGGCTCGCGGCACACCTGTCCGGTACGCCAGGATGGCGCGTGATCGGCATTGCGCGGAATGTTCCGTCCGATGGCACGGAATGCGTGATGCAGTGGCTGCAGCTCGATCTGCGCGAAGCCGGCGCGTGTCGTGCCGGGGTCGCCGGACTCGAGGGCGTCACTCACCTGTTCAACACCGCTCGCTACGACCACGACACGCGTACGCTGGAATCGCCGCACACCAACACGCAGATGCTGGCGAACATACTCGACGCGCTGGTCGCGAGCGGCCAGCCGCTCGAACACGTGCACCTCGTGCACGGCACCAAGTATTACGGGTCGCACCTCGGCCCCTTCCGCACGCCGGCGCGCGAGGACGACCCGCGCTCGCTGCAGGACAACTTTTACTATCACCAGGAAGACCACGTGATCGCGCGCCATGCACGTGAGGGGTGGACTTTCAGCGCCAGCCGGCCGCACGCGATCGTCGATCGCGAACGGCCGGCCGCGCGCAGCGTCGCGCGCGTGATCGCCGTCTACGCGGCGATCAGCAAGGCGCTGGGCTTGCCGCTGTGCTTTCCCGGGACGCCGGAGAACTACCGTGCGTACTACGAGTTCACCGACGCAGCGCTCCTCGCGCGCGCGATCGGGTGGATGTCCACGGCGCCGGCCGCGCGCAACCAGGCCTACAACATCGCCAACGGCGACTTCATTCGCTGGTGCGACCTGTGGCCGGTGGTGGCCGATTACTTTGCGATGGCGTTGGGTCCGGTGCAAACCGTCCGTCTCGCGGAGGTCATGGCGGACAAGGCCGATGTCTGGCAGCGCGTCGTCGCGCAGCATCGACTCGTCGCGACACCATACGACCAGACCGCGCTGTGGGCGTATGGCGACTTCGTGTTCACCCCTGGCTGGGACATCATGACCAGCACCACGAAGGCACGACTGCACGGGTTCCACGACGTCGTCGACAGCGAGGCGATGCTGCTCGATTGCTTCGACCAGCTGCAGCGCAGCCGGGTGATCCCGGATTGCTGAAATTTCAACTCGCTTGCGCGGACGGGCGGTGCGTACGGCATGACCGCAGACCGGCCGTGCATCGCCGGCGATCGATCAGGAGACGCAATGGCAAACCGTGAAGACAGAATCCGCTGGGGTGTCGTCGGCCTCGGTAACGTGACTGTCAATCGTTTCGTACCCGCGCTCGTGCAAAGTGCGCGCTCGACGCTCGTCGCGTGCGTCACGCGCAGTCCGGAATCCCAGCGCGGATTCGTCGAGAGATTCGCGCTGCGGCACGCGCATTCGGACTTCGTCGACTTGATGCGCGACTCCGACGTCGACGCCGTCTACATCGCCACGCCCAATTCGCTGCACTTTGCGCAGGCGCGGGACGCGCTCGTTGCCGGGAAGCACGTGCTGTGCGAAAAGCCGCTGGCTCTCGAGGCCGCGCACGGAGAAGAACTCGTCCGTCTCGCACGCAGTGCCCACCGGGTGCTCAAGGTTGCCTACCAGTTCCGTTTCGAGCGCCTGTTCGAGCGCGTGCGCGAGCACATCGCCGCCGGAACGCTGGGCGACCTGCGCACGGTGACGCTGTCGGGTTGCTCGCCGATCGCGCGCACGGCCGCGTGGCGCCAGGCGCCGGACGAGGGCGGAATTCTTTCGGACCTCGCCGTGCACTTCCTCGATCTCGTGCCGTGGTTGACGGGACTCGAGTTCACCGACGTCTGCGCGCGCGCCAACCCGCCGGACATGGCGACCGCGTCCGTGCAGACCATCAGCATCCTGGGCACGCTCGGGCGCCACTGTCATGCCGCCATCCGCGCGAGCCGGGAACTGCCGGCCGGACAGCAGGCACTGGTCGTCGAGGGCACGCGCGGCTCGGTCGCCTGCGCGGCGTGGCGGGGCGTGCCGCAGTTGGAGCTGGCGCTGCAGGACGGTGCCGGCCGGACCGTCGAGACGTTCGCGCCCACGCCGCTCTTCGAGTGCGAGATCGCTGCGTTCGAGGACGAGCTTTCCGGCAAGCGCACCGCGCTTGCGACTGCGGACGAGGGCGTTCGCACCATCCTGCTGGCCGACGCGATCCGGAAATCGGTGCGGTCCGGTCACGTCGTCGAGGTCGGCACGCGTGCGGCGGAGCCCGCCGCGGTCGCGGAAGCCGGGGCACGATGATGGGCGGCAAGCGCAGCTGCGAGGGTGGCGTCGTCGACATGCGCTCGCGCCCGCCGCTGCCCGAGTTCCGCGCGTACTTCGATCCGTCGCGTCTGGCCGCGTTGAGCGTGCGCAGCGGGGCGGCGGGCGTCCCGCGGGCGTTCGTCGAAGGCTCGATGGAACTCTACTTCGAGGAGATGGCGGAGGCGGGGATCACGACCGCCGTCGTGCATGGCCGCAACAGCCCCGCGAGCTTCATGGGCACGCGGTTCAACGAGGCGTTCATCGCCAACGAAACGATCGCCGACCTGCAGACGCGTTATCCGGGACGGTTCGTCGGCTATGCGGGCATCGACGCCAGCGGCACCGTGCACGATGCCGTTGCGGAAACCCGGCGGTGCCTCACCGACCTCGGACTTCGCGGGATTTTCCTCGAGCCCGGACGGGCGCTGGGCGCAAATCCGGATGACCCGAGACTTTTTCCGATCTACGAGCAATGCCTGCGATTCGGCGCGGCGGTCAACATCATGACCGGACCCTACGCCGGTCCGGACATCGGCGCGTCCGATCCGGTCTGCATCGACCGGCTGGCAACGCGCTATCCCGAGCTCACGATCATCTGCGGCCACGGTTGCTGGCCGTACGTGCAGCAGATCATCGCCGTCGCGTTCAAGCACCGAAATGTCCACGTGTCCCCCGACATGTACATGTTTGCTCCCGGCGGAGGCGCCTACGTCGAAGCGGCAAACGGGATGCTGCGCGGGCAGATGCTGTTCGGGTCCGCGTATCCGCTGCGGCCGATGCCGCAATCGGTGAACGAAACAAGGAACCTCGGCATCCTACCGGGCGCACTTGACCAATACCTGCACGCCAACGCCACCGGCCTGCTGGCAACGCCGGCGTGTGCGACCATCTCAAAGGAGGAAACGTGATCCGCAATCTCGTGCTTTGCATGTGTGCCGTCGTCGCAGCGTCCGTCGGTGGAGTGGCGGGGTCGCAGACCTTTCCCGACAAGCCGATCAGGTTGATCGTGCCGTACCCACCCGGCGGCGGTGCCGACGCCATCGCGCGCACGATCGGCCCGCGGCTATCCGAGGTGATCGGCCAGTCCGTGGTGATCGAGAACAAGCCAGGCGCCAACGGCAACATCGGCTCCGCGTACGTCGCGAAGGCCGCACCCGACGGCTACACGCTGCTGATGAACACGATCGGCCTGGTGTTCAGTCAGAGCATCTACAAGTCGCTGCCGTTCAACGTGCTGAACGACTTCGCACCGGTCACCCTCGTGGCTGGCGTGCCGCACATCCTGATCGTCGGGCCGGCGCTGCCGATGAATTCGGTCGCGGAGTTGCTCGCCGCCGCGAAGGCCAAGCCGGGCAAGATCAACTATGCGTCGGTCGGTGTCGGCAGCCCGTTCCAGATGGCAGGCGCGCTGTTCCAGTCCGTGGGGCAGGTGGAACTGGCCGAGATACCGTACCAGGGCGGCGGCCCGGCCGTGCAATCCGTTGTCGCCGGCCAGACGGACATGACGTTCGCGAACCTTCTGGCGGCGCAACCGCTTATCAAGGCCGGCCGGGTGAAGGCGCTTGCGGTCACCAGCAGCAAACGCTCCGCGATCGCGCCCGACGTGCCGACGCTCGCCGAATCGGGCCTTCCCGGCTACGACTTAAGCGGCTGGTTCGGCGTCTGGGCACCCGCCGGCACGCCGAAACACATTGTCGAGACGTTGAACGGGGCAATCGTGAAAGTGCTGAACGAGCCGGAGATCCGCAAGCGACTGGAGCGTGATGGCGCCGATATCTTTGCGAGTTCGCCTGCCGAATTCGACGGCTACATCAAGGCCGAATACGCGAAGTGGGACAAGGTGATCAAGGCGGCGCGCATCCAGGCCGACTGAGTACGCAGGCCGCCCGCGGTCCTGCTCGCGCACGCATTCGGGCGACTGCCCGTAAACCGAACTGACCCATACGAGGCCAACCCGTGATTGTCGACATGCGCTTGCGTCCGCCGCTGCCCACCTGGGTCAGCAAGCCGCAGTTCAACGAAGCCGTTGCCTATTACCCGACGCGCGTGGGCTTTCCTCGTCCGCCTTCGGTGGCCGCGCGTTCGATGGAAATGCTGCTCGGGGAAATGGACGAGGCGGGCATCACCTGGGGCGTCATCATGGGCCGCCAGGCGGCCGAACCGTTCGGGAGCATTCCGAACGACGAGATTGCGACGGCGCTGCGCGAGCATCCGACGCGCTTCGTCGGCTTCATCGGCATCGATACCAGCGTGTCGGCCGACGACATGCTGCGCGAGATCAACCGCTGTATCGCCATGCCCGGCTTCAAGGGCGTGTCGCTCGAGCCAGCGGCGTCGAAGCTGCCGATGCGCGCAGACGACAAGCGGCTATACCCAGTGTATGAGGAGTGCCGGCGGCTGCGCATTCCGGTGTCGATCGGGTCGAGCGGAGGATTGCTTCCCGGCAAGGGCGCCAACTACGATTTCAATTCACCGGTGCACCTGTTTCACCCGGCTCGCGATTTCCCCGACCTCAGGATCATCGTGTCGCATGGCGGTTGGCCGTGGGTGCGCGAGTTGTTGGGCATCGCATTCAATTTTCCCAACGTGTACGTCTCGCCCGATCTCTATCTCAACTCGCCGAGCCTGCCGGGCGCGGACGAGTACGTAATGGCGGCCAACATGTACATGCCCGAGCGCTTGCTCTTCGGAACGGCCTATCCGAGCCGGCCGCTTCCGGAGAGCGTGACGGCCTTCGACCACTGGACGTTTGCGCCGGGTGTGAAGGAAAGGGTGCTGGGAAGAAATGCGCTCGAGGTGATGAACATGGACGCATGATGCCGCGGCGGTTCGCTAGCCGATCGCAGGGATCATCGCCTTCACACCCGACCACGCGCCCGAGTCGACCAGTTCCTTCGCCGTATCACGCAGCTCGGAGGACACGACCGCGGCAGCCGTCGACAGCCGTTTGGGCGAAAGCGAGTACAGGTAGTTCCGGCGGATCATCCGCGCGTCGGAGATCGGCAGCGCGCGCCATTGCCGGCCGCGCGCACCCTCCAGATAGACGGCCGCCATCGGCTTGATCGTGGCGCCAATGCCCTCGTAGACGCAGTTCATCAGCAGCGACAGCGAGTCGATCTCGGCGACGATGTGGGGAGACAGGTTGCGCTGGTCGAACTCGGCGGCGATGCGCCGGCGCAGGCCGTGCTCGCCTGTGGGCAGGATCAGCGGCAGCGCCGCTGCCTCGGCGATCGATATGCTCTTGCGCCGCGCGGCCACCAGCGGGCTGTGCCTCGGCAGCAGCACGAAGAGCTCCTCCTCGAGCAGGAGGTCGACGGACACGTCGGAGGCGACGTCGCCGCTGAACAGCACGGCGAGGTCGAGCTGGCCCATGCGCATCATCTGCCCCAGGTGTCCGCTCATGCCCTCGACGACGTTGAGCAGGATGCTCGGATAGCGCTCGCGGACGCGGCGTACCAGCGGCAGTCCCAGCGCCGCGACGGTCGTCGCGGGCAAGCCCACCGAGACCATGCCGTGCACCGCGCCGGACTCCTGCCGTGCGATCGACATCGCCTGCTCGAGTTGGCGCAGCATGAACCGCGCGTGATGATAAAGGGCAAGGCCGTTCTCGGTGGGGGCGACGCCCCGCGACGAGCGCTTGAGGAGCGGCCGGCCGACCTCCTCCTCGAGCTTGGAAAGCTGCTGGCTCAGCGCAGGCTGGGCGATGAAGAGCTGCCGCGACGCCTTGGACAGGCTGCCGCTCTCGACGATGTGGGTGAAATAGCGAAGCTGGCGCAGGTCCAAGGGGATCCTCCTTGCCGAACTCAGACAGGGTATAAGTCTAGCTTATACCCTGTCTCGGAAAACGGTATTTTCCTGCTGCCTGGCGCCGTAACAGACTGCGACCGGGGGCGCGTCGTGCGTCGATCACAAACGAACCCGCACGACATGCGATTACACGGATCGGGTCCGGTCCGCACATCCGGCCCGGCACCAGGAGGAGACGACGCATGACCAGCCAGAAGAAGGACGGCATTACCGCCGTGGAATCGTCGCGCCGCCGGCGCGTGCTGAAGGCCGGCGCAGCTTTGACGGGTGCGTTCGCGCTGGGCATGCCGATCATCGGCCATGGCCAGACGGAGAAGATCAAGATCGGGCATCTGACGCCGCTGACGGGCTTCCTGGGCGCGCTCGGCGAGTACGCGGTGATGGGCATCAAGATCGCGACCGACGAGATCAATGGCGCGGGCGGCGTAATGGGCCGCCAGCTCGACGTGATCAGCGAGGACTCGGTCAACCCGCAGGTCGCGGCGAGCAAGGCGCAGCGGATGATCGAGCGCGATGGCGTCGTAGTGCTGATGGGCGAGATCAACTCGGCCTCGGCGCTGACAATTTCGCAGGTCGCCGCGCGCTACAAGAAGCTGTTCCTCTCCATCGGCGCGCGCTCCGACGTGCTGCGCGGCAAGAACTGCAACCGCTACACGTTCCACGTCGACATCCCGGTCACCGTGATGGTGAACGCGGCGGGCCAGGCGCTGTTGCGCGACAACCTCGTCAAGGGCAAGAAAGTCTACAGCCTGACCGCCGACTACCTGTTCGGGCACGATCTCGCCAAGGCGGCCAAGAATTTCTACACGGCGAACGGGGCGACGCAGATCGGCGACGAGCTGGTTGCGACCGACGTGACCGACTTCAGCCCGTATCTGATCAAGATCCGGCAGGCGAAGCCCGACCTCGTGTCGACCAACCTCGCCGGCAATCAGGTGACGAACTTCGTCAAGCAGTACGCCGAGTTCGGGCTGCCCTACCCGGTGGCCGGGTTCAACCTGAACACCGCCGACGCGTGGGCCGCGGGCGAGGGCAACCTTTCCGGCATCTGGCCGACGGTCTGGCACCACGAGCTCTCGACGCCGGGATCGAAGGCGTTCGTCGCCGAGTTCATGAAGCGGTACGGCAAGCCGCCCGAGAACCACGCGTGGATCGAGTATGTGTCGCTCAAGATGCTGGCGCAGGCGATGAACGCTACGAAATCGACCGACACCGACAAGCTGATCGCCTACTTCGAGTCCGAGGCGCAGTTCGACATCCTGAAGGCGCGCAAGGCCTACTTCCGATCGTGGGATCACCAGCTGATGCAGGAGGCCTATCCGTTCACGGTCAAGGCCAAGGGGCAGGCCAAGGACAAGTACGACTTCCTGAAGTTTGGCGATGCGGTGCCGGCGGCGAACCAGCCGCTCGAAATTCTCGCGCCGTCGAAGGCAGACAACACCTGCGTCATGTAGGCAACTGCAAACGCTCGTCGTCCCCCGCGCCGGCATGGATCCAGCGGCGTCCGACTAACGACGCTGGGTTCCCCTGCCTGCGCGGGAACGACGGAGTGTAGCCATGCGTTCGAATCATCCGCGGTAGCACGCGCCGCGGCGCAATTGCCCCGCCTTTCCGATAGCCCATGGAACTCGTCTTCCTGCTCGAACAGGTTGTCAACGGCCTCGTCCTCGGCGGCTACTACCTGCTGCTGGCGCTCGGGCTGTCGCTGATCTTCAGCGTCGGCGGCATCGTCAACCTCGCGCATGGCGCGTTCTATGCGCTGGGCGCCTACCTGGCGCTCGAGGTCAGCAACCGCCTGGGGTTCGCCGCGAGCATGGCGATCGCGCCCGCGCTCGTCGGGCTGCTGGGCATCGTGTTCGAGCGCTTCCTGCTGCGCCGGTTCTACTCTGCCGACCCGATCTTGAGTCTCCTCGTGACCTTCGGACTCGCGATGGTCGCCGAGCAGGCGTTCCGGATGATCTGGGGCGCGGCGCCGCTCGCCTACGGCATGCCGGCGGCATTCAAGGGCAACTTCATCGTCGGCGATTTCCTCTTTTCGCGATATCGCCTGTTCCTGCTTGCGATCGTGGTCGTCGTCATGGCCGCGCTGTGGCTGCTGCTGCACAAGACATCGTTCGGCCGCGTCGTCCGCGCCGGCGTCCAGCGCCCCGACATGGTGGCTGCGCTCGGCATCAGGCTGCAGCCGTACATGACGGCCATCGTGGTCCTGGGTGTGGCCACGGCCGCGCTGGGCGGCGTGCTGTTCGGGCCGATCGCGGTCGTCCACCCGGCGATGGGCACCGAGATCATGACGGTGGCCTTCGTCGTCGTCGTGATCGGGGGGCTGGGCAGTTTCTGGGGTGTCGTGCTGGCGGCGCTGCTCGTCGGCGTCGTGCGCGGCATCACGATCCACTTCGCCCCGGCGGCGGGCGAGGCGTCGATGTACGTGCTGATGTTCCTGGTGCTGATGTTCCGTCCGCGCGGCCTGCTCGGCGAGCGTATCGAGCGTTTCGAATGACGACGGTGCGACCTGGCAACGCGAGGATGCGGCCGCTGCTGGTCGCCGCCATCGGGCTCGTCGTCCTGCCGTTCGCGATGCGCGCGATCGGCCTCACGCTCGACACCGCCATCGTCGTCGTCGTCCTGTGCATGGCGACAATGGGCCTCAACCTGCTGGTCGGCTACACGGGCCTCGTATCGTTCGGGCACAGCGCATGGTTCGGCATCGGCGGCTATGCGGCGGCGATCGCGCAGCTGCACTGGTTCGAAAGGCAGATGGTCCCGCCGCTGTTGTTCTCGGTCGCGTTCACCTCGATGCTGGCGCTGGTCGTCGGCTTCCTGATCCTGCGCCGGCGCGGCGTCTATTTCTCGCTGCTCACGCTCGCGTTGTGCGCGCTCACGTTTGCGATCGCCTTCCGCTGGACGAGCCTCACCGGAGGCGAAGGCGGCTTGGGCGGCCTCGAGCGCGGCAAGCTGGGGCCGATCGACCTCGACAACGACGCGGCCTACTACGCGATGGTCGCATTGATCGGGTTCGCGGTGATGTACGGCCTGCTGCGCGTCGTGCGCTCGCCGTTCGGGCACGTGCTGGTGGCGATCCGCGAGAACGAGCAGCGCGCGATGTTCCAGGGCTACGACACCGACCGGTACAAGCTCGCGGCGTTCGTGCTGTCGGCCTCCGTCACCGGACTCGCCGGGGCGCTGCTGGTGTTCGACCATCGCCTCGCTGCGGCCGAGTCGACGACCGTGGCCTTCTCGGGCGAGCTCCTCGCGATGGTGGTGATCGGTGGCATGAGGAGCTTCCAGGGGCCGGTGCTGGGCGTCCTGTTCTACATCCTGTTCCGCGAGTTCTTTTCGATCTGGACCGACAACTGGCTGTTGTGGTTCGGGCTGATCTTCGTCGGCTTCATCCTGTTCTCGCCGACGGGCCTCACCGGCATCTGGGGCAAACTGCACCGGCGCTTGCGGCCGCCCCCCGAGGAGAGCGCGGCCATGAGCCGGCGCAAGATCTACGAAGGGCTGCCGCTGCCGGAATTCCTGCGGCCGACCGTGCCGCACGGCATCGTGCTCGAGGCTGACAAGGTGTCGAAGCACTTCGGCGGCATTCGCGCGGTCATCGACGCGCGCATCTCCGTGCATGCCGGCGAGATTCACGCGCTTATCGGTCCGAATGGTGCCGGCAAGACCACGATGTTCAACCTGATTTCCGGCCTGTTCTTCGCCGATAGCGGAGCTGTCCGCCTGCTGGGGTCCGACATCCAGGGACTGACGCCGAATCGTGTCTGCCGGCAGGGTCTCGCACGCTCGTTCCAGATCACCAACCTGTTCCGCGGCCTCACGATCTACGAAAACCTGCGCTTGTCGCTGCAGGGGTGCCATCCGGCACGCTTCGGCATGTGGCGCGACATCGACGGCTATCCGGAGATCCACGCGCAGACGGCCGAACTCGTCAGGTTTCTGGGCCTCGAAGGCATCGAGGAGATCGAGGGCGGCGCGCTGTCCTACGGGGGACAGCGGCTGGTCGACCTGGGATTGGCGCTCGGCTCCAAGCCGAAGGAGCTGCTGCTCGACGAGCCGCTGGCGGGCCTCGCCGCCGCCGAGCGCGAGCGCGTGTCGGGACTGGTGAAGACCGTGTCTGCCAATGTTCCGGTGCTGATCGTCGAGCACGACATCGACCGCGTGCTCGGCTTCTCGCAGCGCGTCACCGTGATGAACCAGGGCGAGGTGCTGATGACGGGCACGCCGGACGAGGCGCGTGCGGACCGGCGCGTGCAGGAGATCTACACGGGGACCGGTACGCCGCCGGTCACCGGCCGCGCCACCAGCGGCACGGCGGAGCGAGCGCAGGTGCTGCGCTTCGAGAAGGTCAACGCGTTCTACGGCAAGAGCCACATCCTGAACGACGCGTCGCTGGATGTCCGCGACGGCGAGGTCGTCGCGCTGCTCGGACGCAACGGCGCCGGCAAGTCGACGCTGCTCAAAGCGCTCGCCGGACTCCTGAGGCCGGCGTCGGGCACGATCGAGTTCGCCGGCCGCGACATCGCCGGGATGCCGGCGCCGGATATCGCGCGGCTCGGCATCGGCTACGTGCCGCAGGGACGCGGCCTGTTCGCCGGCATGACGGTGGCGGAGAACCTGGCGCTCGGCCGCCTCGCGCGCGACACTGACGGCCGGAACGGCGTCGTGTGGAGCGAGGAACGCATCTACGAATACTTCCCGCGGCTCGCGGAGCGCAAGAACGTGGCGGCCGACTACCTCTCCGGTGGCGAACAGCAGATGGCCGCCGTCGCGCGCGCGCTTTCGGGCAACGTCAGGCTGCTGCTGCTGGACGAGCCCTTTGAGGGGCTGGCGCCAGCCGTCGTGCAGGAACTGTTCAGCGTCTTCGACCGTTTGCGCGGCGAGTGCTCCATCGTGATCGTCGAGCACAACCTCGACCTCGTGCTGGCACTCGCGGACCGTGTTTTCGCACTCGAGCGTGGCGCGGTGTTTCATCAAGGACCCGCGGCGCCGTTGCTGACGGACCTCGAGTATCGTAAGAAGATCCTGTGGCTGTGATGCCCGCAGATTTTGAACCAGAGGAGAACGGCCAGTGAATGACCATAACGCCGCACCGGAAGCGCGTATCACTGCGAGCGTCGGCCATCGGATCCTCGTGAACGGCGACTGGATCGCCGGCGACGGCCCCACGGTGCCCGTGCTCGACAAGTTCCGCGGCGAGCCCGGCGCCTACGTGACGACGGCAAGTCGCGCGCAGGTCACGCACGCGATCGCCTCCGCGCACGACGCATTTCGCCGCGGCGGTCCGTCGCCGTTCGAGCGGGGCGCGATTCTCGAGCATGCCTGCGTGCTGGTGCAAGCGCGATTGGCCGACTTCGTGCGCACGATGCAGATGGAGGCAGGCTTCACCGTGGCGGACGCCACCGGCGAAGTACGCCGCTGCATCGAGACGCTCCGGCTTTCCGCCGAGGAAGCGCGCCGGCTGGCCGGCGAGGTCGTGCCGCTGGCGGGCGCACCGCAGCAGGCGGGCCGCATCGGCTTCACGCTGCGCGTGCCGCTTGGCATCGTGGCGGCGATCACGCCGTTCAACTCGCCGCTGAACACCGTCACGCACAAGGTCGCGCCCGCGTTCGCGGCAGGCAACGCCACCATACTCAAGCCGGCATCGTTCACGCCGCTCACCGCTTGCAAGCTGGCCGAAGTCCTGGTCGAGGCCGGCATGCCGCGCGGCTTCCTGTCGGTGCTGCTTGGCGGCGCGCAGGTCGCGCAATGGATCCTTGAAGACGAGCGCGTTCGCTTCTTCGCCTTCACCGGCAGCACCGAGGTGGGTCGCGAGATCCAGCGTGCCGCCGGCTTGCGCCGCACGCAGATGGAACTGGGCTCGATCGCCTGCACGATCGTCTGCGACGACGCGCGCCTGTCCACCGCGCTGCCCAAGATCGTCGGCGCCGGCTACCGGAAAGCGGGGCAGGTCTGCACGTCGATCCAGCTGTTGCTCGTGCACAAGTCGATCATCGGCGACGTGCAGACACAACTCGCGCAGCAGGTGGCGGCCCTTCCGTTCGGCGACCCCTACGATCCGGGCACGTTCGTGGGCCCGGTGATCAGCGAGGAGAATGCGATCCGCATCGAGCAATGGATCGACGAGGCCGTCGCGCGCGGCGCGCAACGCCTGGTGGGCGGCAAGCGCAACGGCGCGGTCGTGCCGCCGACGTTGCTCGCCAGTATCGACGATTCGATGAGCGTGGGCTGCCGCGAGATCTTCGGTCCGGTGATGTGCGTCGTGCCGTTCAATTCGCTCGACGAAGCGATCGCGCGCGTCAACGCCACGCCGTTCGGACTCGCCGCCGGCATCTTCACCAACCGGCTCGACGACGCATTCGCGGCGGCGCGGCGGCTTGAGGTCGGCGGCGTCCACATCAACGAGACGTCGAGCTCGCGCGTCGACCTCATGCCCTACGGCGGCTCCAAGGAAAGCGGCTTCGGCCGCGAAGGCCCGCGCTACGCCGTGCACGAGATGACGGAAGAGCGCATCATCACGATCACGGCGGCCTAGGAGACAGCACATGCGAATGCGCGGCGCATCCCGGTTGACCCTTCCGACACTCGATGCGCCGGCAGATGGGCGGGCTCACCGATGATTCTCAGGCAGAACAAATATTCGCCGTTCGCCCGCAAGGTGCTGGTGCTCGCGCACGAGTTGGGGCTGCGCGAGCGGATATCGCTGCAGGAGACCGACCCGCACACCGACGAGAGCCTGCGCAGCGCGAATCCGCTATGCAAGATTCCGACGCTGATTCTCGACGACGGACGCTTCGTCTACGACTCGCGGGTCATCTGCGAGTATCTGCTCGCGCAGGGTGATCGGTCGCGCGTTGCGGCTCCGGCGGACCGCGAGCCCTGGGAGATTGCGCGCGATCATGCGCTGGGCGACGGCATCTGCGACGCCGCGGTGGCGCTGCGCGGGGAAACGCTCCGGCCTGCCGCCGAACAGTCCCGCCGGTACATCGCCCGCCAACAGGCCGCCATTGTCGCCGGGTGCGACGTGCTCGCGGCGGACGTGGGCCTGCTCGAGGATCGCGGCGACATCGGCGTGATCGCGATCGGCTGCGCGCTCGGCTACCTCGATCTGCGCCATCCGGGAATCGGCTGGCGGTCGAACCGCGAATCGCTCGCCGATTGGTTCGCCGCGTTCAGTACGCGGAGATCGATGACGCTGACGTCCGCCGCAGCGTATTAGCCGTTCGACGACACGAGATCGCGCGCAGCGGCGCGCGGATGCATGCCGCCCGTCACGTCACGCCGTCGCGGGGCTTCCCGGCCGCGTGCCTGTCAGCAAGTAGCCGATGAGTTCACGCACCGGGCGAATCTCGTCGCCGAACGGCAGCGCGGAGGCGCCGCGGAAGAAGAGACCCTTGGCCACGTCGCCGCGCACGGCGGCGGCCAGTTGCGTGTCGATGCAGAACTGCCCGATTTTCGCCACGCCATCACGCAGGCCGCACTGGATCAGGCAGTCGAACTTGAGCGTGCAGCGCGGCTTCCTGCGGGCGACGGCGGTGAGCTTCGGCAGGTACTTCAGGTAGTTCTCGAGCCACGGCGTGCGCACGGCGCGCGCCGGCAAGCCCGCGACGCTCATGAACTCGACGATGTCCTCGGGCCTGGCACCGGCCAGCACGCGCTTGAACTCGATATCGGCGTCGCCTTCGGTCGTGACGGCGAACGCGGTGCCCAGCTGCACGGCGGATGCGCCCAGTGCCAAGAGCTCGCGCACGCGCTCGTGCGAGTTGATGCCGCCGGCGGGTATCAGCGGGATCGCGCCGTCCGCGATGCCCTCCGCCTTGAAGAATGCGAGCGTTTCCGGCACGACGCGCTCGAAGTCGAAGCGCGGGTCGTTCAGGTCCTCGATCTTCGCCGCGCCGAGATGTCCGCCGGCGTAGCGCGGGTGCTCGATGACGATCGCATCCGGGAGCCGGCCCTTGCGCGCCCATTTCTTGACGACGAGCGCGATGCCGCGCGCGTCGGACAGTATCGGTACCAGCGCCACGTCGGGAAACGGCGCCGCGAGTTCGGGCAGGTCCAGCGGCAACCCGGCACCGACGACGATGGCGTCGGCGCCGCTGGCGCAGGCCTGCCGCACGTACGCGGCGTACTCGGATACGGCGCGCATGACGTTGACGGCGATCATGCCGCGGCCCGCCGCCACCGTCTTCGCTGCGCGTATTTCGCGATCGAGCGCCACCAGATTGGCGGCGTCGACCGTGGCCTTGTCGGCGTTCGCCGACGTCTTCATCAGGTCGGGGTGACGGCGGCGCAGATCGACACTCGAAATCGTGCCGACGCCACCCGCCAGCGCGACGGCACCCGCCAGCCGGTGCGCCGACACGCCGACACCCATGCCGCCCTGCACGATCGGCAGCACGCGGCGGCCGCGAATGGTCAGCGGCGGCAGGTCAGAAGTGCCGGCGGCAGCGGCGGGGAAGGGGTCATCCATGGCAGGGAAGCGTGGCCTTTTGTGGCAGCGAGGGCGATCAGCCTACGGACATGGCGCGTGAGCGTCCTTGATGATCGTCATGGGATTGTGGATTGCGTGTCCCGGGGCTCGGCGGCACCGGAGGTTTGACCCTGCATAGCCCCTCTGGCAGCATGGGCTTGCGGCGAAAGCAACGTCAAGCGGACTCACGGCACCAATCCCGACCAAAACCCAGCGGACGAACCGAGGGCGACCGACCATTCGGGCGTCCTTTCGCAGCGGAGAACAATTGCCCATGCAACGACGACGCTTCCTCAAGGCGGCGGGATCGACGAGCCTGCTTTCGCTGTTCGGCACGCGTGCGACAGCTGCGCCGGCCGCCTCGCCGTGGCGGCGCGTGCGCCCCCACGATCACGCCTGGCCGGCGCCGGCGCTCTGGCAGCAACTCAACCAGCAGGTGGGCGGGCAACTGATCAAGGTGCCGCCATTGCTCGACGCGTGTACGAATGCGGGGTCCGCCGCCGCATGCGACGACGTACTGCGCAACCTGCGCAACCCGTATTTCATCGGCGAGCAGCCGGCGGGCACGCAGACATCCGGCTGGATCGACGGCTGGCGTTCCGTGCCGAGCGTCTACGCGGTGGCGGCGAAACGGACCGCCGACGTCGTCGCCGCGGTGAACTTCGCGCGGACGCACAACCTGCGTGTCGTCGTGAAGGGCGGTGGCCACAGCTACCAGGGCACGTCGAACGCGCCCGACTCGCTGCTGATCTGGACGCGGCCGATGGACGCCATCACGCTGCACGACGACTTCGTGCCCGCGGGCTGCGCGCGCCGCCAAGCCGCCACACCCGCCGTGTCCGTGCAAACCGGCGCGCGGTGGCTGCCGGTCTACAACGCCGTCACGACGGCCGCCGGACGCTATGTGCAGGGCGGCGGCTGCGCGACGGTCGGCGTCGCCGGCCTTGTTACCGGCGGCGGGTTCGGCAGTTTCTCCAAGCACTACGGCATGGCGGCGGCCGGGCTGCTCGAAGCCGAGGTCGTCACCGCCGACGGCGTCGTGCGCATCGTCAATGCCTGCACGCACCCCGACCTCTTCTGGGCGCTGAAGGGCGCCGGCGGCGGCAGCTTCGGCGTGGTGACGCGGCTGACGCTGCGCACGCGCGAGATCCCCGAGTTTTTCGGTGGCGTGCT